>CAZMDM010000521.1:0-4047 GCA_964564775.1 uncultured Desulfonema sp.
ATAATATGATATATAAGAATATAGCGATAATATTGAATAGATATATAAAACAGTCTCTCGGGAGAAATAGCCTGTATGCCGCATTTTACGACATATAAACGCAGAAATAGAATACTATATTAAATAAATTAAATAGTTATATCTTAGTGCCGCATTTTGCGACATACTGCTGCATTTTCATATATATTCGGAATTGGGTATAATATAAAATATCGCATACTACTGGACAAAAATTAACGAACAGGTCATCCGAACTCCCAGCATGTTCAGATCCGTTGTGAGAATCCATTGACCTTCGGGTAATTTTGATGCTACAAACAGAGCAACTGATTCGGCATCGAACGGAAAATTTTTCAGAAATTTCTGAATACGCTTTTCATTCGAAGCGGCTTTCGCTTTCCCTGCAAATCCGCTAGCCACTTCGCTCATAAGGAGAGGCAATGAAAAAGATATTGGTTGTGGATGATTCGCCGGTTGTGAGAAGTTTTCACACGAATATTCTCAAGATGGCAGGTTTCAAGGCTGACGGCGCGGGGGATGGCGTCGAAGCTTTGGAAAAGGCTTTGTCAGGCGCGTATCATCTGATTCTCTGCGATATTAACATGCCCAATATGGATGGCATTACCTTTATCCGCCGATATCGGGAGCAGGATGAACATGCGCCGATTATTATTCTGACCACTCAGGAAGATGCGATACACAAAGAAAAAGCATATCATGCCGGAGCAAATCTGTATTTGGTCAAGCCGGTCAAGCCGAATAATCTGATTCTGCATATCCGGCTGATACTGGGAGATAACAGAAGTGCATAAACAAGGAGATTGACAATGTTTTCTCATTTCAAAGCAGAACAAACCAACGCGGGATTGTCTTTGGTTTGAACTAAGATTCTCAAGATTTGAGGAATTCCCATGATTAAAAAATCCTGTTAATCTTTTAATCCTGAAAATCATGGTTCAGACTGTCAGAAGCGTTTGCCAGATTAACAGCGTTTTGAACAGATTCGGAGACTTCTGTGATTATAAAAACCAAAAATCAGATTGCTCACATCATTTTGGACAGCGAATGTGTTATTTCCAAAGCAGAAGCGGACTTGGAAAAACTGAAAAGCGTATTTTCAGGCAAAATCAGGAAGATTGAACTCAATGCAAGCTCTGTTCAGGAAATGGATACGGCTTATTTTCAATTGCTGCTGTCTTTGAAAGCCACTGCGGATCAGCAGAATATTCATCTGGTATTTCAGGGAAACAGCGATAAAATTCAACATATTGGCGAATTATACGGAATAGGAGTTGATACATGGCAAAAACCATCATGATTATAGATGATGCCATATCCACTCGCGGGCTGATTTCAATGACGCTTGAAAATGCAGGATATCAGGTAGTTGAGGCGCAGGATGGCAAAGATGCGCTTCAGAAGCTTGCGGGAAAAGAAGTTCATCTGTTCATTGTTGATCTGTACATGCCCAACATGGACGGCATGGAACTGATCCGAGCACTGAAGGCAAGCGCACAGCATAAATCTATTCCCATTGTGGTGCTGAGCAAAGAAGATTCTCCTGAAATGAAGCGCAAAGGACAGGGATCCGGTGCGAAAGCGTGGGTTGTCAAGCCGTTCAAACCCAAAACCATTTTGGATGTGGTGAAAAAAATTATCGGATAATTCGGAGAAAATATGTCGAAAACAGTGATGATTGTGGATGATGCCGTGTCTATTCGCGGGCTTGCTTCGATGACCCTTGAAAATGCGGGATATCAGGTGATCGAGGCACAGGATGGAAAAGATGCGTTGGAAAAGCTGAATCACAGCAAGGTCAACATGGTGATTACGGATATCAACATGCCGAATGTGGACGGAATCGCGCTGATCAAAGCCATGAAAGCAGATTCGCGTCATAAATTTATTCCGGTGGTGATTTTAAGCAAAGAAACCGAACCCGCATTGAAACAGGAAGCGCAGCAATCCGGTGCAAAGGCGTGGATTATCAAACCTTTCAAACCGAATACCATTCTCGGTGTGGTTCAGAAGGTAATCGGATAATTATTTCGGGAGAATCATGCCGAGCGATAAATCGCCCGGCTAGAAGCCGAAGCCTGCTGAAGCAGGCTGGGTAATTGTAAGCTGGCTTCAACCTGCTTGAGCTTTCAGCCCTGAAATTGATTTCGGGGCGGGGCTGAATTGATACAAACCCAACATTGAATATTTCTATGGACAAGCTCACCGAACATTATCGGAAACAATTTTATCGGGAATCCGAAGAGATACTCGAATCCGTATCAGATGATATTCTGAAGGCTGAGGCTGCCCCGGAAAATCGGGAGCTGCTCAATTCGGTATTCAGAGGGATTCATACGATCAAAGGCAGCGCGGGATCGTTCGAACTGGATACGATTGCCGAATTTGCCCATCATCTCGAAGGGCTTCTCGGCGCGTTGCGGGACGTACAGCTGTCCATGACGCCGGAAATAACGGATTTGGTGCTGGCCGGAGCGGATCAGATCGGAAAGATGATTCGGGAAAGCGAAGCCGGTCGGATACCGGATATTGACTCAACCCTTGTCCAACGATTCAGATCATTTTATACCGAAGCGGATCTGTCATTGAAACACATTGAAAAAGAAGCAGAATCCGATAAAATGCCCATAACGGATCATTCTTTTCCTCCTGAAATTCTCAAGTCATTTCAGGATGCTGCCGTGCTGGGACTTTCTGTGTTCCGCGTTCGCGTCAAATACAGCTCCGATCTGCTTGAAAACGGCTATGATCCGCTGGTATTTCTGAATAATCTGAAGCAGTCCGCCACCTCTTTTTATGCCGAGACAATTTCCAATCCCGTGCCTGCTTTGGATACGTTCAATCCTCTGCACCTGTATCTGCATCCGACAGTTTTTGTGGCAACCACCTTATCCGAAGAGGAAATCGCTTCTCTGACTTTTGATCCGTCTCTGACAGAGATTCGCAGGGTTCTTGTTTCGACAGATAAAGACAATATCGAGCAACTGCACGAATTTGTGGATAGCGCGACAGAAATGCTGGAATCGCTTGAGAAAGCCGTGATCGAATATGAAACCGGCGGCTCAAGGGACGCACTCAATGATATTTTCAGAATTGTGCATAATCTCAAGGGCGATGCGGATATGGTGGGACTCGAAGAGATTACCGTATTTGCCCATGCGCTGGAATCTCTGCTGGATCGGCTCAGATCCGGCAATATCCAACGCTCGTTTGCGCTGGTGGATGTGATTTTGCAATCGGTGGATTTTCTGCGCCAAAGCGTGATGAAGCTTGAAAACGGCGCGGATATCCCCGAATTTCCGCCGGTATTCGAGACCTTGAAAAATTATGCGACAATAAAAGATGATCTGGAGAAAAAACAAGACCTTCTCAAAGACATTTCTCCTGATATTAAAGCTGTGTTTATGGAGCAGGCAGATCAGTATCGGCAGATTCTTCAAGATCATATTTCCGATATCAACTCGGACACGCGGAAAATCATTGACCGGGCATTGAACGGACTGATCCGAGCCTCCGATGTGGTCGGCTTGAAATCGCTTCAGACTCAGGCATCCAAAGCGCTTGCCGCCAGAAGCGATAAATTGCTGCGTGATTTTATCGAGAAAATATCAGCATTTATCGAAGGACTCCGTTCTGAGCCGAAAGAAAAAATCGTTGAAACCGCCGAAGAAATTTCCTCTCTGAAAAAAGATGCGGAACCCGAAATCCGCACCATGAGAGTTGATGAGCGCAAGGTGGATTATTTTACCAACATGGTCGGAGAACTGCTAATTGCCCGCAATACCTATACCCATCTCGTGGATCAATTGAAATATGTTGCGGATCGGGAAATGCTCAAAGCTTTCAAGGACAATCTGTATTTATTCTCGCGGCTGACCAATGATATTCATCACGGCGTTATGTCGCTTCGCCTGATTCCCATCGGCAGAATATTTCAGAAATTCAACAGAGTAATCAGAGATTTGAGCCGCAAGCAGCATAAGCGGATTCAACTGATGACCGGCGGAGATGATATTGAAATTGATAAAA
>CAZMDM010000522.1:0-20116 GCA_964564775.1 uncultured Desulfonema sp.
CCACCGGACGGGGAAATCGGATCTTAATGTGTTTCAATGCGGTCAGCCCATCCATTTCCGGCATGTTGATATCCATTGTGATCACGTCTGGGTTCAGATCGGGTATCAGCTGCAATGCTTCTTTACCGTCTGCGGCTTCTCCGACCACCTGAACATCGCTGCTGTTTTCGAAAATTTTGGCAATTACCCGGCGCATCAGTTTGGAATCATCCACGATCATCAGCTTAATCGGCATATTCTGATAGTCTCCCGCCTCATTATGTTTTTCCCGATCTGTCGAATCTATGCACAGTTTTCATATATGCGATACTTATCATATTTCGGTGAGCAATGGAAGAACGATAATGATAAATTGATATAAACTCAGGAATAAATTCAGGATATTAAGATATATCACAGACTGCACAGCAGCAGCCCGGCAAATTCTTCTGCTCCTGTGCAGGGTATCGACAGAAAATATTTATTTCAGCTTTTTCAGTTTGGCATCAACACCTGCATTGAATTTTTCAGCATTGATGACAAAACGTTCATGCGAGCCTTCGGAAATTTTATCCACTCCGTCGTGTGCCGATAGTGAAAATGTCAGCTTTTTGCCTTCCACTTTTTCCAAAGTGCCGTTTACGGTAATCGTAAAGCCCGGAGGCGTGGCAGCCAGATGGCTGATATGGATTCCGATACCGACAGTCTGTTCTTTGGGCCAGTCAATATGGGAATTGACGAATTTGATACAGGCAAACTCGAACAGCCCGACCAGATAGCCTGTGGCAAATACTTTGGGCATGATCTGACCTTCCGGCATTTCGGGATACAGGTGCGGAACGGTTTTGTTTTCAGGAACTTTGAACTGATACTCGAATGTCAGTCCGGGTTTCAAAGATTCTTTCATGGCATATCTCCGTTGATTCAGGGTTTGAAAACACAATCACCTTTACTAAGCTTGCCCATGATCGTCAAGAAAAAATTGTCTTTGCCTGTACGGGATAATCACCTGAAATTTTCGAAGTATATCCTGAAAATGCTTGCTGATCAGGATAAGATGCTGTATTCTGACTTTCCGGTCATTTTTCAGAATAGAAGAAGGCAAATTTATGGGCAATATCTGTATCGGTATCATCGGCGGCAAGGGCGCGATGGGACGATGGTTTGAAAACTTTTTTACTCAGGCAGGACACAAGGTTCTGATTTCGGACTTGAGAACCATGTTCACTGCGAAATTTCTGGCGCGGGTCTGCGATGTGGTTATGATCAGCGTTCCTTTGGATGTTGCACCTGAAATTGCCCGACATATCGGACAGCGGATGAGCCGAAACCAGCTTCTGACCGATATCTGTTCCCTGAAAGAAGATATTGTCAATGCCATGCTTGAATCTGCCAATGCCGAAGTCGTGGGAATACACCCGCTGTTCGGCCCTTTTGCGGAGTCGCTCTGCGGACAGAATATCGTATTATGCCCGGCAAGAGGAGAAACATGGCTGAGTTGGCTTCAGACGGAATTCGAGAAATATGGCGCAAATATCAGCCGGATGGACGCGGCGGTACATGATCGCAATATGGCAATATTTCAGGGATTGACCCACCTGTTGAGCATTTCCATCGGCAGAATGCTTCAGAAAATCAATATGCACCCTGCTCAGGCGATTTCTCACTGTACACCGGTATTCAGAGTCAATATGGATTTGGTCGGAAGACTGTTCGCGCAGGATTTGGGCTTGTATGAGCGCCTGATCGGACAGAACAAATATGCGGGAGAAATATTGAAGATTTTCTTATCATCGCTTGAAGAAAGCCGGAAAAAGCTGCTTTCGGGGCATATTGGAAACGGCACGGAATATTTAACAGAAATCCGTTCTTTTCTGGGAAATTTCTGCGAACAGGGACTGAATGAAAGCAATGAATTTCTGAACGCATTTTATGCTTTGAAAAAAGATAGTTAATCATTCCATGAAAAGAGTGCTGCTGAGATTGCCAGAAAAACAGCCGAGGTTACTGCCAGAATCGTCAGTTCCGGCATAACCCCGGAAAGCGTTGCACCGTCATGCATGATTTTCCGCACACCGCGAGTCAGATGAATGAGCGGAAAACATTCCGCAAAAGCAACTACCCATTTGGGAGAACCTTCCAAAGAAAACCAGACTTCGGATAAAAACATCATGGGCCATGCGATGAAAGTGATCAGCCCGCTGGAAAATTCTTCGCTGGTTCCTCTGGCAGCAATAATCAACCCCATTGTGCAGAAGCTCAGACTTCCCATCAGAAACATGAAAATAATGTTGAGATACGAGCCTTCCACCACAAGATGAAACAGCAGTCCGCAGCCTGTCCAGACCACAACAATCATAAACATCAGCAGGATCACTCTCGAAAGCAGTTGCGCGCTCAAATATTCGAATGCGGTCAGAGGAGTTGCTTTGAGACGCTTCAGAACCCCCACTTTCCGATATCGTACCAGAATATAGCCCACGCCCCATAGTGCACCGAACATGATGTTCATGCCCAAAATTCCCGGAAACAGCCAGTCAATATAGCGAATCGGAACACCGTGAATCTGCTGCTTTTGTGCATTCGGCGCGGGATTGAGACTGGCGTGGAATATTTTTTCCGCAATATAGCCTTTGGGCGAAGTATCGCTGATCCAATATTCATTGGCAGCAGAATCCGCTTTGATCAGAATATCGATGCCGTGGTGTCTGAGTTTATCCATGCCCTCTTCCGGAGATTTGAAGCCGACAAACTGAAGATAACGGGTTTCTCTGAATGTTTTCGGGATATTGAGATTTTCGACCGATACAGTGCTTGTTGGATACGGAAATACGCCGACTTTGAATTCCGTATATTCCTTATCACCGAATAAAACGCCGAATCCCGCGATAACCAGAAAGGGAAATAAAAAATTCCATCCGAGCGCGGAGGAATCTCTGAAAAATTCTTTGTTGCGGGCATTGAACATTACCCATAATCGCTTGAAACTCATTTATTTTGTACTCCCGTTCGGTAATATGAAAACTGAAAAATATTCTGTCATAATCCGCTCCGAAACAAATTTCAGGGCGGAAAGCTCAGGTCTGCCTAAACAGGCTTCTGCTTTCAGCCAGGCGATTTATCGTTCGGTTATTTTTCAGATTCGATATTATATTCCGAATACGCCGTAGCTTTCAGATGATATGCTGGCGGGTTTTATGGCACAGACAGAAGAAAATGTAAATCATTTTGTGCCGATCTTATTCTTGATCATGATATTGTATTGCACTATATATGTTCATTATACTGATCGATATGCTTGAAACAGTTCGGATAAAGAGAGGACTTCGATGAACGGGAATATTATTGATATTAAAGGAAATGTCAGAGAAAGCATCATCATTTCCGGTAATGGGAATGTGATCGATGGCAGTGCTGACAAGCAGAAACAGCAGGATTTTCCATCCGATACGGCGGAAACATCCCATAAAAAGCCGCTGATTTTCCTCTGTCATGCCAAAGAAGACAGCAATGCCGTCAGAAATTTGTATAGCAGGCTGAAGAAAGCGGGGTTCAATCCGTGGATGGATGAGGCTGATATTTTACCGGGTCAGAATTGGGATTATGAAATCAGAAAGGCTATCAAACGCACGGATTTTGTTCTGGTCTGTCTTTCGAATATATCGATTCGGAAGCGCGGCTATCTCAACAAAGAAATAAAATGGGCTTTGGAGCGTCAGGATGAGATGCTGCTCGGCGATATTTTTATGATTCCGGTGAAACTGGAGAAATGCGAATTGCCGGATCGCCTGTCTGAATATCAGTCCGTTGATTTATCTGACTTTGATGGGTTTGAAAAACTTTTTCAGGCATTGAGAGAATGTTCATCGCGATCTGCATAATTTCCCCTACTTTTTTCGGCTATTTTCATGCGGATATTTTTGTCCGTATAAAGTTCTGCCACATTATCCGATACGCGTTTTCCAAATTTTTGGCAAATCTCGGGGTATCGAACAACGGCTCTGTCAGGCGATTTTTGGCAAGTTTCTGACGCAGCATATTCAGATAATTCGGGTTCGATGCCAGATACAAAACAAGACGCTCATATTCTTCAATATTTTTGGCAATCAGTTCCGAAAGCCCGATAGCTCTCAGCAGACTCGAAGAAACCCGCGATGCAAAATGATTGCCTTCGAGCGTAATCACCGGAACCCCTGCCCACAGCGCATCGGAAGTCGTGGTATGTCCGTTGTAAAGTCTCGTATCCAAAACCAAATCCGCAAGTTTATGCCGCCCCAGATGTTCTGCTTTGGGCATCTTTTGGGCAAAAATAATCCGATCCGAAGATACGCCTCTTGCTTCTGCTTCGTGCCGCAGATTTGCCTCACCGATCCGGGTTTTCCACAACAGCCACAGAACGCTGTTCGGAATCTGCTTCAATATTCTCATCCATACATCGAACATGACCGGCTCGATTTTGTATGGCTGATTGAAAGAGCAGAACACAAACGCGTCCTGCGGCAGCCCGAAATCTTTTCTGTAATACGGTTTATCCGAAATCATCTGTCCGTTGTTGTTGACCTGATACGAATGCGGCATATAAACGAGCTTTTCGCTATAAAACTTGGCATGTTCCGGCGGACTGACGATTTTGTCCGTGATGATATAATCAAAGAACTCTGCTCCCGTAGTTCCCGGAAATCCCAGATACGACACCTGAATCGGCGCAGGGCGCAAGGCACAGATTGCCAAACGGTTGTCCGCTCCGGTAAAGCCCATCAGTTCCACCAGAATCATTACCTTATCCTGATGAATGCGCTGTGCTGCTTCTGCATAACTTAAGTTTTTAATATCAATAAATCTATCACAATCACGAGCAATCTGCTTCCGATAGTCGCTGCCGTCATCTTTGCCATACGCATAGCAGATCACTTCAAAGTCATTTCGATCATGATATTGAAACAAGCCGGAAATCAGATGCGCGACCGGATGATTGCAAAATTCGCCGGACATATAAGCAACTCTGATTTTACTGCTTTCTTTAAGATGCTGATATAAAAATGGAATTTTAATGCTTTGTACCGAACTCGAAATATCATCCGACCATAACTTAGCAATGGCATAATTTCGTTCGGGATTATCGCATCTTGTCAGGTTCACAAAAGGCATTTCCTTATTAAAATCATCCATCTGCCGATTCATTTCTTCAACAGATTTCCAGTCGCAGACATATTGAAGCTGATGAAAAAGGCTGACAAAAGCTTCGATATAATCCGGCTTATATTCCAATGCCTTACGATACGCTGCAATCAGTTCTTCGAAGCGCCCCAAGTATCTTAAGCTGTTGCCCATATTGAGATACGCGCCGATATTGTCGGGCTTACATTCAACGGCTTTCTGATAACATAAAATCGCATCTTTTGTCCGTCCCATCAACTGAAGCGATAAGCCGATATTGTTATACGCATCGCTGTTATCCGGCTGAATATCGAGAACTTTCCGATATACTGCAATGGCTTCTTTCAGTTTTCTCATATTATACAGCCGAAGTCCCTCATCGAGCAGATATTCTATTGACGGATCATAATTTCCAACTTCCCGAATGCTCTCCGAGATCGCTTTTCCCCAGGATGCGGCTACCGAATGATTCAATGCAGGATCAGCATGTCGTGTCAGATTCATCAGAGGCATTTCCGAAGTTTTGACGCCCTGTTCAAGCTCGGTTCGGGTGATAAAATCAACCTTTGCATTCATGGGTTCAATCTTCTGCCATTCGCACAAATGCTGCAACTGATGATACATTGCCATATACGGCTTTCTGAAATCCGGCTTGATCTGCATGGCTTTCCGATACCAAACCAAACTGGCATCAGGATCACCTGCATTTTTCACCGCATTGCCTTTTTCAAAATACAGATTTGCCAGATTATGAATCGCTTTGGCATGAGCAGGATTCAGCCTGAGCGTTTGCTCATAATACTGAATCGCCTCGTCTTTATTTATCTCTTCCAATGCCAGCGCAAGATTGAAACATGCCTCGATGCAGGTTTCATCCATCCGCAACGCCCGGCGATAACAGGCAATTGCATCTTCAAGCTTGTTCTGCGCTTTCAACACAGCGCCCAGATTGCCGTAATACATTGCATTATCAGGGAAATAGCGAATCGCCGCCTGAATTTTTCGTTCAGCCTCCGAGTATTTTTTATGTTCAAAATCAATCAATCCGGAAAGATGCAGCGCGTCCGAATGTTCAGGATGTTGCTCGATAATTTTTGTATAAATTTGCTGCGCCTCGTTCAACTGACCGGATTGATGAAGCTGAATCGCGTCCGAAAATGTTATGTTCTTGACATATAACACCTGATATAGATTTTCCAAATCTCTGACAAACCGCTTGGTATCGAACAAGGCTTCTGTCAGGCGATGTTTTGCCAATCTCTGACGAATCCGAATCAATTCCGAAGGTTTCGCGGCAAGTTTGACAGCAAGTGATACATAGTCTGCCAAGTGCTGCGTAATCAACTCCGGCAATCCGATATATGTCAGCAGGCTTGAGGCAATGCGTGATGCAAAATGTCTGCCCTGTATCGTAATCACCGGAAGACCTGCCCAGAGCATATCGGCTGTGGTGCTGTGTCCATTGACAATCTTGGTATCCAACGCCAAATCCGCGAGTGCAAGACATGCCAGATAATCGGCTTTGGAAACAAGGGTTTTCTTGAAAATCAGGCGATTATCGTTCACGCCTCTCTTTCGGGCTTCATGTCTCAGATATTGCTCACTGGTGGCATTTTCCCGAATCAGCCACAGCACACTGTGAGGCACTTGCCGCAGAATGGTCATCCACGCGTCGAAAATTGTCGGGTCAATTTTGAGATTCTGATTGAAAGAACAGAACACAAACGCGTTTTCAGGCAAATTGAAATCGGATCGTTTCCAAACCTTATCCGATATGGGCTGACGATCATCCGTAATCATATAGCAATTGGGCATATACGCGGGTTTTTCGCTGTAATACCGGGCATAAGATTCGGGGCTGACGATCCTGTCCGTAATCACATAATCCACATAATCCGCGCCCATCGTTCCCGAAAATCCGAGATACGATATCTGAATCCTTGCAGGACGCAGAGCAAGAATTTCCGGGCGGGCATGGGTGGTGTATCCGGTTAAGTCCACCAGAATATCCACCTTGTCCCGAACAATCCGTTCTGCTGCTTCAAAATGACTCATGCTCGAAATATCCACAAACTCATCCGCATCCTGCTCAATGGTCTGACGATAAACACTGCCGTCATGTTTTGAATAAGAATACGCGATCACTTTGAATTTGCTTCTATCATGCAGAGAAAAGAGCCGCAGACACAGATGCGCGACCGGATGATTGCGGAAATCGCCGGAAAGATAAGCAACAGTGCAACGTTCAGAGTTCAACGTGTAAGGTTGAGAGTGAAAACATTTTGCACTTTGCATTTTGCACATTGCACTGCTTTCAAAAAACTTTGCCCACAATTTTGCAACCGCCAAGTTCAGCGCGGGATCATCGGAACGAGCGATATTTTCAAGCGGAGCTTCATCAGGTTTGCTCTGCGTTTCAATGGCTTTCCATGTAAGCGCATCCATTTTTTCAGACATTGCTGCAAGTTTGTCCCACGCGCAGACGCGTTGCAATTGATGATACAACACCGCATACGTCAGCGTATTATCCGGTGATAAGGATAAAACTTTTTCATAACACGCGATTGCTGCATCAAGACTGTTGCTTTGCTGAAATGACACTCCCAGATGATACAAAGCCTGAGTATTATCAGGAATAAACTCCAGACTTTTCTGATAAAACGGAATTGCTGCTTTGTATTCCTGCACTCGGAACAAGGTATTGGCTTTGTCTTTATAAGCAACCCCCAAGTTATGGGAAAGATCGCTGTCTCCCAATTCCGATGCCTTATGATAACACGATAATGCGCTGTCAATATTCTGTTTGTCGTGATACAAAATTCCCAGATTGCGATAGGCTGCCGGATAATCGGGATTCAGTTGAACCGCTTTCTGACACCATGCGATGGCTTCTTCTGTTTTTTTCAACTCCCGCAATACCGCCGCGAGACTGTTGCAGTAATTGAAATGATTCGGATGAAATTCAATAACTTTTCGGAATATGATTTCTGCTTCGGTATATTGCTTTTGCTGAAAATAGTTTCCGCCCAGCGCATGAAGCATTTCCGCCCAGACTTCCCGATAACTGTTTTCCAAATCTCGGACAAATCGGGGCGTATCGAACAATGGCTCGGTCAGCCGATGTTTTGCCAATTTCTGACGAATACGGACAAGTTCATGCGGATGAGTTGCCAAATGAATTGCAAGATATTGATATGCTTGTAAATCAGAGGTTATCAACTCCGGCAATCCGACCGATGTCAGCAGACTTGCCGCAACCCGTGAGGCGAAATGTTTTCCGATAAGCGTGATCACCGGAACCCCTGCCCAAAGCGCATCCGATGTGGTCGTATGACCGTTGACAACGCAGGTATCCAATGCCAAATCTGCCAAAGCATGTCGCGCCAGATGATCGCTTTTGGACGGCATTTTTTTGGAAAAGATCAGTCGTTCAGGGGATATGCCGCGTTTTTGCGCTTCGAGTTTCAGATTGCGTTCTGCCAAGTCATTTTTCCATCGCAGCCACAACACGCTGTTCGGAACATTTTTCAAAATATTCATCCAGACATCGAAAATCTTCGGTTCGATTTTAAATGACTGGTTGAATGAGCAGAACACAAAACCGAACTCCGGCAATCCGAAATCTGCTCGTTTGAATTGCTGATCCGAAATCTTCTGACAATGATCCGTAATCAGATAAGAATTAGGAAGATACACAAATCGTTCTGTGTAATATGCCGCCTGATCTTCGGGCGTAACAATTCTATCGGTCAGAATACATTGGAAAAAATCTGCGCCGGTCGTGCCGGGAAATCCGAGCCATGATATCTGAATCGGCGCGGGACGGAGCGCGCAGATTTCCATGCGGTTATCTCGGGTATGTCCGGTCAGATCCATCAGAATATCAATATCATCCTCACGAATGCGCTTGGCAGCCTCGACACGATTCAGAGAACGAATATCTCTGAAATACTCGCATGTATTCTGAATATGACGGCGATACTCGCTGCCATCGTCCTCACCGTAGGAATAGCAGAAAATATCGAATTGCTGACGATTGTGCAGTTGAAACAAGCCTGAAATCAGATGTGCTACCGGATGATTCCGGAAATCATTGGACAAATAGCCGATACGGAGTTTATCCCGAAGCGTCTGGCTTTTGATACTGAGTTCAAGCCCTTTCATCCGCCGCCCGATTTCTGCGGACCATGATTTTGCAACAGCCAGATTCTGTGCCGGATCATCGGTTCGGGTAATACTGGCGAGCGGCATTTCCATAATCTGCTTTCCGGCTTCCGCACATTGACGATTGAACTGCTCCAGTTGTTTTGCCATTTCCGGCAGGGGCGACCATACGCAAGTCTGTTGAAATATATCGAATAATTTTGTAAATGCCTCAGGATAATTCGGCTGATATTGCAAAGCTTTCTGATAACAGGCAATGGCAGATTCAAACTGATTCTGAAATTCGAATATTACGCCCATATTGTAATACGACAGTGCATATTTCGGATCGAGTTGTATGGTTTTCTGATAGCAGGCAATAGCCTGATCGAACTTTTTCTGATACTGATACACCGTTGCAAGATTGTGAAAATATGCCGGACGATCAGAAGTATAAGAAATTGCCTGCGTCATCAGGATTTCAGCCTGCGAATAATTACCGCGCTGATTTTCGATCACGCCGAGAAAATGCAGCGCATCTGCATGATTCGGCTGGTTTTTCAGAATATTCCGATAGATAGCTTCGGCTTCAGGTATTTTTCCTGACTGATGAAGAGACAACGCATTCTGAAACTCGCCATTATAATTGTCCGAACCATGATTCACAGGATTAGAAAATTGCCGGGATTTTTCAATCATGGTAATCTCTGAATCCTGAAAATCCCGGTTCAGACAATTGATTTCGATATGCTGCGGCGCATGTCCCGACGCGAATATCTGCCACATTGCTTTATACGCAGCTTCAAGACATTTTACATAAGCCGGTGTATCGAACAACGCAGATGTCAGACGATTTTTGGAAAGTTTCTGCCGGATTCGCATCAG
This sequence comes from uncultured Desulfonema sp., assembly GCA_964564775.1. Taxonomy (GTDB): domain Bacteria; phylum Desulfobacterota; class Desulfobacteria; order Desulfobacterales; family DYRC01; genus DYRC01. Next base: position 10,165 of record CAZMDM010000522.1, read on the forward strand.
TTCTGCCGGATTCGCGGCAAGTTTTATTGCAAGAGTTTCATATTCTTTTAAATTATGTGTAATCAATTCGGGAAGTCCGGCTGCTTTCAGAAAACCCGAACATGCGCGGGAGGCAAAATGTCCGCCTTGCAGAGTGATGACCGGAAGCCCTGACCACAGCGCATCCATGCTGGTGGCATGACCATTGTAAATGCGGGTATCCAATCCCAAATCCGCAAGCTTCAGGCGTGCCAGATGATCGCTTTTCAAGGGAAGTTTGTCGCTGAAAATCAGACGATGCTCGCTGATGCCTCGCTGCTCTGCTGCTTGTTTCAAATTTTTCTGCGTAAGCTCACTGAGCGATCTCAGCCACAACACGCTGTTCGGTATTTGGCGTAGGATTCTCATCCAGACATCGAACATGACCGGCTCGATTTTGTAGGGTTTATTGTATGAGCAGAATACAAACACATTGTCGGGCAAGCCAAAATCCGAGCGTTTCCATTCTCTGTCCGAAATCGGCTGATGAGGATCACTCATCATATAAGTATAAGGCATATAAACGAATTTTTCACTGAAAACCGGAGCATGTTCGGGCGGACTGACGGTTTTATCCGTCAGGATATAATCCATAAATTCAGCGCCGGTCGTGCCGGGAAATCCGAGCCATGTAAGCTGAATCGGCGCGGGTTTCATCGCAAAAATTTCAAGCCGCGCGCCTTTGGTATGCCCCATCAGATCAACCAGAATATCCACGCCATCATCATAAATCTGCTTGACAATGTCTTCCGAAGTTTTTTCCCGCACATCGAAAAACTGATCGCAGTCTTTTTCGATTTTCCGGCGATAAAAGCTTTGGTCATCGGCTCCGATAGAGTAGCTTATAATCTTGAATTCATTCCGATTATGAAGTCCGAACAATGCGAGTATCTGTTGAGCTACCGGATGATAGCAGAAATCTGCCGATACATATCCGATGGTGAGTTTTGATTTATTTTGTTTCCGATGCTCAAAAGAAAAATGAAGCTTTGATTTTGCTGCGGATTTCACAATATCGTTGCACCATAGTTTGGCAATCTCAAACGCTTTGGCAGGATCGGGATAGCGCGTCAATATGGAAAACGGCGTTTCCGGCGTTTTTTCACCTTTATTCAGGGCAATACGGTTGAGATGGTCCACTTTTGCGGCGGTATCTTCAACCGCTTTCCAATCGCATACCAGTTGATATTGATATAATAAACTGCTCGTTGCCTCGCCGTGATCGGGCTGAAGATTCAGGGCTTTTTGAAGGAATTCTATTGCTTCGGCAATTTTTTCCTGATCGCGGTGGATGATGCCGAGATGAAAATAGGCTTCATAATAATCGGGATTATTTTTCAATATGTCCTGATAACAGGCAATCGCGTCTTCGGTCTGCCCCTGTACCTGAAGCGCCACTGCCAGATTGAAACGGGCTTCGATATGATCGGGCGACAATTCCAAAGCCTTGCGGAATATCGGAATTGCCTCGCCGATCTTGTTCAGACTTTTCAAAACAACGCCCAGATTGCTGTAATAGGAAGCTTCGTTGGGATTGATTTCAATTGCTTTTCGGATCAGCCTTGCTGCTTCTTCATGCTCTCCGCGCTGCTGAAGAACCACACCGCAAAGGTGAAGCGCATCCGGGTGATCGGGATAGATGTTCAATATCTGCCGATAAATCGCTTCGGCTTTTTCCATGTCGCCGGACTGATGATAGGACACTGCCTGATGCAGCGCGTCCCGAAGATTGAATGTCGAAGATGGTTTATGAACGGGAATATCCATTCTGACGATTCCCGCGTCGGGACAAAATTTCACTGTGATTTCTTCCTCCGAATTATCAGATAAATAGGAATTATAGGTGATCCGAAGGGGATGTTCAAGTGAGATTATATCGAATTGTGCATTGCCTGATATGGAGAAACATGGTATGGAAATATATTTGGAATATTCAAAGGGCTTGACGACATACGTTTTAAACGCAGGAGCCGTGGTATGGACTATATCAGAATCCGATTCGGAAATGACCTTGACGATTTGGAATGCCGGTTTGAAAAAACGATTGAGGAAATGTTCTGCGCGCTCAATCCGGTATTCAAACTTTCGGATCGCGCATGGAATCCGCAGATGGACATGTACGAAACACCGGAAGAAATCATAATTTTGGCTGAAGTTGCGGGTGTGAATAAAGAAGACCTGGAGGTGGAAATCAGCGCCAAAGCCGTGAAAATATCCGGCAATCGAACAGAAGTTCTCCGCATCAGAAACGCGACATACAGACTTGCGGAAATCAGATACGGAAAATTTGAGCGCATGTTGTTTCTGCCTGCGCCGGTTGATCCCGAAGTGGTCAGTGCGTCTTGTGTAAACGGACTTCTTCAGATACGACTTGCCAAAATTCAAAGCGACAGGGTTCATAAGATACCGATAGAGGACTAAGCGGAGGTACCAATGACAGAACAGCAGACACCGACACCCGAAGCCCCGAAGCTTCCCGAAACTCTTCCGATTCTTCCCTTGTTTGACGCAGTGCTTTTTCCGAAGATGGTACTGCCGCTGGTGGTGATGCAGGGCGAATCTGTACAGTTGATTGACGAGGCAATGATGAAAGATCGCACCATCGGTCTGGTGGTTGCTAAAACCAATGCAGCAAAAAAGGTTTACGGAGCGGAAGATTTATACGACATCGGCACCAGCGCGCTGATTCTCAAAATGGCAAAAACCGAAGACAATCGCGCCCAGTTGCTGGTTCAGGGTTTGAGTCGTTTTCAGATACGTCAGTTTATCGAAGGTAAACCCTATCAGATGGCTTATGTATCTCATGTTCAGGATAAATTCGAGCATGACAAAGAAGTGGATGCGCTGATATCCAATATTCTCGGAATGTTCACCCGTATTGTGGAATTGTCTCCCGGAATGCCTCAGGAAGTTGCCGGAGTTGCGAAATCCATCACAGAGCCGGGTATTCTCGCAGATATGGTTACCTCGACCATCAATTCCACCATCGAGGAAAAGCAGAAAATTCTGGCAATTGATGATGTGAAAACCCGTCTTCAGGAAGTTTTGAAACTGGTAACCTATCAACTTGAAATTCTGGAATTGGGCAATAAAATCCAGACTCAGGTCAAAGGCGATATGGACAAACGCCAGAGGGAATATTATCTGCGCGAACAGATGACCGCCATCAAAAAAGAGTTGGGTGAAAAGGACGAAGGCTCGGTCGAAGTGGAGGAATATCGCCAGAAAATCGAGGCGAAAAATCTTCCCGAACTTGCCAAAAAAGAAGCAGAACGCGAGTTGAACCGCCTGTCCCGGATGCACCCGTCATCTTCGGAATACACGGTATCCTCCACCTATTTGGACTGGCTGACCGCGCTGCCCTGGCATGAAAGCACCGAAGACTCGCTGGACATCAAAAAAGCAAGAAAAATTTTGGATGAAGATCATTTCGGGCTGGAAAAAGCCAAAAAACGCATTCTGGAATATCTTGCAGTGCGAAAGCTCAATCCCGATTCCAAAGGACCCATTCTGTGTTTTGCAGGACCGCCGGGAACCGGAAAAACCTCGCTCGGTCATTCGATTGCCCGCGCGCTCGGCAGAAAATTCGTGCGGATTTCTTTGGGCGGAGTGAGAGATGAAGCAGAAATCCGAGGACATCGGCGAACCTATGTCGGTGCATTGCCGGGTCGGATTATTCAGGGCATTCGCCGGGCTGAATCCAACAATCCGGTGTTCATGCTGGATGAAATTGACAAAATCGGCACGGATTTTCGCGGAGATCCGTCAGCGGCTCTGCTGGAAGTTCTCGATCCCGAACAGAATCATTCCTTTTCCGACCATTATCTGGATGTGCCGTTCGATCTGACCAAAGTCATGTTTATTACAACGGCAAATATTCTGGATACGATTCCGCCGGCGCTGAGAGACAGAATGGAAGTGCTGCAATTGCTGGGCTATACTCAGGATGAGAAGATCAAAATCGCGAATCGCTATCTGATTCCCAGACAGCGCAAAGAACACGGACTCAAACCGGAGCAAATCATTTTCAGTCCCGGAGCGGTCAAGCATATTATGACCGGCTATACCCGTGAGGCAGGACTGAGAAATCTGGAGCGTGAAATTGCATCGGTATGCCGAGGGGTTGCCAGTAAAATTGCCGAAGGAGAAGCTGAAACCGTAACCGTGAATGCGGTCGGAGTTCACAAATATCTGGGACCCGTCAAGTTCATGCCCGAAGGCAAAGCCAAAACCGCAGTCCCCGGTGTTGCCACAGGACTGGCGTGGACTCAGGCAGGCGGAGATATTCTGTTTATCGAGGCAATTGCCATGAAAGGCAAGAAAGGGCTGACATTGACCGGACAGTTGGGTGATGTGATGAAAGAATCCGCGACTGCGGCATTGAATTTCATTCGCTCCAAAGCAAAAGCATTGGGAATCGATGAAGATTTTTTCGAAAACCATGATATTCATATTCATATTCCCGCGGGCGCGATTCCCAAAGACGGACCTTCTGCCGGTGTTACCATGATGACCGCGTTGGTTTCTCTGATGAGCAACAAAATCATCCGCAAAGATTTGGCAATGACTGGGGAAATCACGCTCAGAGGAGAGGTTCTTCCGGTCGGCGGCATCAAGGAAAAAGTACTCGCGGCGCATCGTGCAGGCATCAAAACTGTGATCCTGCCCAAATGGAACGAAAAGGATTTGGAAGATATCCCCAAAAAAGTGCAGAAGGAAATTGAATTCCATTTTGTGGATAAGATGACCGATGTGCTGAAGCTGGCAATTGAGAAATGAATCAGGATTGAAGGATTTTCAGAAGGATGAAAGGATAGCTTTATCCTGATCTGACATCCTTCTGAAATCTATTAATCCGGTGTCTGCCCTATCATCACACTTACTTTTCCATTCATCCGATGATCCAGGGGGGGTTCACCATTGAGAGACAAATCTGCCGTATCTCCCGAAACGATATAAGCAATCTATGATTTTCCTATGGAAAAAGTTCAAACAGTTCTGGCATAATTTTGATGTTGCTGGTATAACTCTCACAAAGAGATTCCCCATATCTCGATATAGGGATTTTTTTATGTAAGAACTGCTGCAACTGTCGCCTGCATGATGATGTGCTGCTGTTGGGGGGAATGAAAATATCAAAGGGGTTTTGGTATGGCTCGGGATATATTTTCAATCAAGGTGTTGGTGGTCGAAGATTTTGCCACGACCAGAAAAATTCAGATACACTCGCTTAAAAAAATGGGATTTTCCGATATTGTCGAAGCAGATGACGGAGAGACCGCAATCCGTAAAATTGTCGAGGAAGGAGACATCGGGCTGATTATCAGCGACTGGAATATGCCCAAGATAAGCGGATTCGATCTTCTGCTCTGGGTCCGTTCCGAAGAAAAATATGCAGACATCTTGTTTGTCATGGCAACGGCTCAGGGCGAGAAAAAGCAGTCTATCAAAGCGTTGGAAGCCGGTGCAAACGCGTTTATCACCAAACCCTTTACACCGGATGAACTGAAAAAAGTGATCCTGAATGTTTGCGGCGAAAAGGAAGAACAAAGTACGCCTGCCTCGATACCGGAACCTATTCAGAAAAGCAGTTCGGGCAAGGTCAGAATCAATGTCTCGCACATTCAGATTACCGATCATCTGGTATTGGGTGTTCTGAAATATCTGATCGGAACCGAAAAGCTCTGCCCGAAATATTTCGAACTGAATACGATGTGCATGTCCAGTTGGAATCCGGTTCGTGATTCTTTGGAAAAAGGCGAAGCAGACGCGGCTTTTATTCTTGCACCTCTGGCAATGGATATTTTCAATGACGGAGTTCCGATCAGACTGGTGTTGCTGTCTCATAAAAACGGAAGTATTTGCGTCAGAAATCTTCAGAGCGGACGCGATCAGGGGCTTCATGATTTTCTGAAATCCAAAACCTTTTATTTGCCTCATACGATTTCGATTCATCATCTTCTGGCAGATATGTTTCTGAGGGAAATCGGGCTGACTTTGGGTCCTGTGGGCAAAGAAGGCGCGGATGTTTTTTTTGAAGTGGTTCCTCCGGCCAGAATGCCTGAATTTCTGCTGAATAATCCCAATTCCTGCGGATTTGTGGTGGCAGAACCTTTCGGAACCAAAGCCATCAACGAAGGCATCAGCGATCTGATGTTTTTTTCCGGCGAGTTATGGGAAAATCATCCCTGCTGTGTGGTCGCTTTTCGCGATGAATTTATCGATGCTCATAGCGATGCGGTTTATGAATTTGTTGAGATGCTGGTACAGGCAGGACAGTTTATCGAACAGGAACCGAAAGCCGCTGCCCGGCTGGCGTATGAGTTTCTGGATCCGAACAAGGTGATGAATTTAAGTGTTCCTATCTTTGAAAGCGTCCTGACTCAGCCTGCGGGAATCCGTACCGGAGATTTGTTTCCGGTTATCGAAGACCTTGATAAAATTCAGCGATATATGGCTGAAAAAATGGGCATCGGCAATATTGTTGACCTTGAAAAATTCGTGGATATCCGTTTTGCCGAAGCCGCGTGCAGAAATCTGCCTCCGATCCGGTCTGATTCGAAAATTCAGAGAGCCGCCCATATCATCGCAAACGTCATCAACAGAAATATTTTTCGACATATCCAGGTGGAATCCGATCAGCCTCATATCTTCGATGTCAGAGAAACCGAAGACCGTATTGTATTTCAGATATCTTCCGACATGAAACTGGCAGAACGGGTGATTCGCCGCTCACAGGATTTTCTGAAAAAACTCGATATCGGATCATTCTCGGACTTCAATCTGATTTTGAGAGAACTTCTGAGCAATGCGGTCGAGCATGGGAATCAGAATATGCCGGATAAACAGATACAGTGTTCTGTCAGACGTATTCAGGATACACTGTTTGAAATCACGGTCAGCGATGAGGGACAGGGTTTCGATTATCGGAAACTGGATATGACCATGCCGAAAGTTACGGAAAAACTGCGAAAGCGCGGCTATCCGTTCATTCATAAACTCAGCGAAAAACTGGAATTCAATGACAAGGGCAATGAAATTAAGGTTTATTACAAAGCAGAGCAGGAAATTCGGTTTGATACCCGCGAAGAAGATGGATGGATGATTGTCCGTCCTTCGGGTAATATTACAGCAGCAGAAACACAGAATTTTCAGCAGATGCTCAGGAAACTGGCTGGAGAAGGGTATTCGCAATATTGTTTTGATCTGTCAGATGTTCGGTATATCGATTCTGCCGGTCTGGGTGCATTCGATGTATTCAGTCGGCTGCTGATCCAGCGCAGAGCCTCTGCCAAGCTGAAAATCATTCATGCGGATTCGGAACTGGTCGGCATTTTTCATACAAGCCAACTGGACAAATCATATTATATCGAAGAGGGATAAATCTGATAAAACAGATCAGTCGGTCGCGTCTGCGACAGTAAATCCTTCTTTTTCCAAAGCTGCTTTGATTGAATCTGTCTGGCAGGACGCAAGCCGGAAATAATAGGTCCTTTTGCCGGACTGAGGAGGCGTCATACCGATATTGATAATATCTCCTCCGTTTTCCTGAATAATCTGAACTGCTTTTTTAAAGGATTCGGATTTGCTTCCGACCACCACATCTATCCGGGAACTGGCAGTCAGAATGCCCATCATGTCAATGAAGGTTCGTAATATATCGGTATCTGTAATAATTCCGATCACCTTTCCGTCTTTGACCACAGGCATTCCGCCGATTTTGTGCTTGTAAATCAGCCGTGCCGCGTGTTCCACATCATCGTCGGGGCTTACGGTAATCGGCTTACAGATCATCAGATCGGAAAAACTGATATTTCCCAGCATCGAAGGAATCAGCCCGGCTTTCAAATCCGCAAGCGTTACAAATCCTTTCAGAGTGTTATCCTGCGCCACGACAGGCAGATGGCGGATGGAGTTGGATTTCATCAAAGAAATCGCTTCTTCGATAGTGGCATTTTCCGTAACCGTGATCGGGTCGGGAATCATCAGGGATCTGATTTTCATAGTTCACCTCATGGCATGGGGTTGAAAACTGCACAACGGTTCCTCAGCCAGATAATCGCCGCAAGCCTCATACGCTCTTGCACGACATCCGCCGCAGACACGCCGGTATTCGCATTTTCCGCATTTTCCTTTCAGCTTATCATAGTCGCGAAGATTTTTAAAGACTTCCGAATTGTACCAAATATCTTTGAATGATGTTTTTGTAACATCACCGCAGTCGAGTTGCAGAAAACCGCAGGGCTGCACAATGCCGCGGTGCGAAATAAAGCAAAATCCTGTACCGCCCAGACATCCCCGTGTAACCGCATCCAATCCGTGTGTCTGAAACGTTACGGTTTCACCATCTTCTTTGGCACGCTGCCGTAGAATCCGGTAATAATGGGGTGCACAGGTGGCTTTCAATTGAAGATTTGTTTTCTTTCTCTGCTCATAAAACCAGTTCAACGTATCTTCGTATTCGTCCGCGCTGATGCCCTGATCGATGATATATTTACCGCGTCCGGTCGGAACCAGCAGAAAAATATGATGTGCCACCGCGCCCAAACTTTCGGCAAGCTCCTGAATTTTGGGAATCTGGCTAAAATTCCGCTTGCTGATCGTGGTATTGATCTGAAATTCGATGCCTGCAGTTTTGGCATATTGAATCCCTCTGAGCGCGCCTTCGAATGCACCCGGAACACCTCTGAACGCGTCATGCGTTTCTTTGTCCGCCGCATCGAGGCTGATACTGATGCGTTTGATGCCGGATTCCGACATTTTTTGGGCTGTATCTTCGCTAATCAGTGTTCCGTTGGGAGCCATGACCATCCGAAGTCCTTTATCCGTGCCATACTTGGCTACCTCGAAAATATCGCTGCGAAGCAGAGGTTCTCCGCCGGTTAAAATCACAATCGGATTGCCAACTTGTGCAATCTGATCCAGCAGCCGCAATGCAGATTCAGTGTTCAACTCGCCGGTGTAAGGTCCGTTGGTGGCAGCCGCCCGGCAGTGAACGCAGGACAGATTGCAGTTTCGAGTGATTTCCCATGCCACAAGGCGGATTTCAGCCTCTTTTTTCTCTGCATGAGGATGATGATGTTTTGAAATATTTTCTGTCATAATGATTCAATCCTGATCTATCTGATACGAAATTTTTTTCGGAAAATTCGGAAACAGATTCGATTTGCTGATTTTTCCAGAATTATCGAAGATATGGATTTCCCCTTTGGCATTGACAATCCAGACTTCTTTGGCGCCTTTGGCAAGATACAAATCTGTTTTATCGAGCATTTCATTGACCGTATTCGAAGGAGAGATGATTTCCACGCACAACTCCGGCGCGACCTTGTAAGGCGTTTCCATGCCGTATTTCTTGAAAAATTCCTGAGATGCCCAAGCCACATCTGCGACTTTCACACCCTGATTTGTAAGAATCGAGCATTCGGAAATGACAATGCCACGTTTTCGTGCCTCAAACAGCATCGCTCCTATAGTCATCTGAAGAAAACCATGCTCATTGGATGCGGGACTCATTACGATATGTCCTTTCACATCGGTTTCGATTTTATAGGGAAGATTCTGTAATGTCGGATCATTGCATATCAGATTCCAGTCCATGATGCTTACCTTGGTTTTCTGTAAAAACATCAAATGCCCAATATGCTCTATATTATCCTGTTATCCGGCTTTTCACAATGCTTTTTCTTAGGCAATACAGATAAAATTTTGCTCAGGGAATATCGGGAATTATCTCAGACTCGGAAAAATTTTCAGCTGTTTTCCCACAGGCTCATCACAGATTCAAAATGAAACTATGTGGCAGAATCAACATGAGCACCGTAAATCTACATTTTTTGGAGATATTCGGGATAAAACCAACAAAAATCTGCAATGATTGAAGATATTGTTTATAATTTTATTTATAAAGAATATTAATCTATAAGTTAGATAT
>CAZMDM010000523.1:0-21491 GCA_964564775.1 uncultured Desulfonema sp.
AAGAAAGGTGCGATAGGATATGAAATGGATATTTTTTTCATACAGCCTGCCCACAGAACCTTCAAAGGCAAGAGTTCATGTGTGGAGACAACTCAAAAAACTCGGTGCGGTCAATTATCAGACCGTGTGGGTTGTTCCTTATTCCAATGAACGGGTCAACGATCTGAAAAAACTGACAGAGGATATAAAATCCTACAACGGCGGCAGTCTGCTGATCTCAGGTAAAGTTTTGGATGAGAATCAGGAAGAAGGAATCCATAAAGTTTTCACAGAGTCAAGAAATGAAGAATACCAAGAAATTATTGAAAAATGTGAAGATTTTTTCAAAGAAATCGCTTTTGAAATCGAGCGGAAGAATTTTATTTTTGCCGAAGTGGAAGAAAATGAGGAAGAGCTTGAAAAATTACAGCATTGGCTCAGAAAAATTGAAAAAAGAGATGTTATCCGTCCGCCTCTGCATAAAGAGGCGGTGAAGAAAATTAAGATGTGTGAAAAACTCTTTGAAGATTTTGCCCGAAAAGTGTACGATCATAATCAGCCTAAACGCTTGAAAGAACAGAATGAGATTTTTGAGGAAATAAAAGAGGCAGAAGAGTTCTGATATCGGATGACTCCGATTTCGGTGATACGAGAAAAATTTTACCGGGAATGCTTTCGGTTTTCAACAGTTTTTCAAGATAGTTTTTCAGAGCCTCATTGTAATTGAACGCAATTCCGATGCCGCCGTGTCTGGCAACTTCGGATATGCCGCGGCTGTCTCCTATGGTATCGCCGATATGAACAAGGGCTGTTTTCGGAATATTCAACCGGTCAGCGATCTCAAACAGCAGCCGGGCTTTTTCACTTTCATCTTTGATGCCGAGTTCTACGATTCCCACAGCCGCTATCTCATCATATATCGGGTTATTCCGATCTCCGCGAACATATTTTATGATAAGTTCGGAAAGCTCTGTTTCTGTAAAAATCTTTCCATGATGTCCGAAAATCAGGCGGTTGCAGATTACCTCATCAATATATTCCGCTCCGTAAACTGCTTTGATCACTTCGGTGGTAATGCTGTAACCGGTCGAATTGATCACAAAGCGGATATTTTCTTGGCGAAGTGTTCTGATGAAGTCCTTGAAATCCCCCAGAAACCGCATTTCCGACAATGTGTATTCAATGGCGGTTCTCAGACGCAATCCTTGGGTGAGAGGACCTGCAATCTCAAATGTTTCTTCCATACTGAGCAGTCCCGCAGTCTGCCGGGTGAACGCATCCTTTGCTGTTTCGAATCGCTCGGGTTCATTGGGAAATCCGAGTCTGATCATATCCGACATGGTATGCTGATGAACCAGCGTACCGTTCAGATCACTGGAAACCAGTTGAATTTTTGTCATACACACCTCTTTGTGTTTACCAGCGCAACTCTCCTCTGAATATTGCTTTCTGCCCCAGATCGGCTTCGATTCTTAAGAACTCATAAACCCGGTCCGAAGCAAAGACTCCCGACTGATCATGCCTTTGAATTTCCCTTCGGCATCCAGTACCGGCAGACGCTTGATCACTTTTTCCGTCATCAGATGTATGGCTTCGTCAATCGTTGCAGTTTCCGAAATGGTTATTGGGTTTGTTTTCATCACTTCGGCAGCAGTCTTGGATCGCAGATGCAGACTCAGTTCTCTGTCCGCAGAACCTTTTTCGCCAAAGGACAGTTTTCCGGCAAAATACTCCCAGATTCCTTTTCTCTGATCAGAAAATGCCATGAGCAGATTCCGATCCGAAATCATGCCCAGAAAACGCCCGTCACGGTCTGTTACCGCAACCCTCTGAATATCATTCGAATCAATGATGCGGATCACTTCTTCAACCGGCGTATCGGGAAGAACCGTGTGGATATCGCGGCGCATGATATCCGAAACATATTTCATATCCGCGACCGGAATATTCTGCCGGAACATCGCATCCCAGTCCGGCGACTGTTCGGTAATGGTTCGGAAAATATCCATGCGGGATAGGATGCCGGTCAGTCTTCCCCGCTCATCCGTAACCGGCAGCCGTTTCAAACCTTTTTTCAGCATCAGATTGACCGCTTCGGTCAGTGCTTCGTTTTCTTTCACGCATACCGCAGGACTCATGATATCCTGAGCTTTTTTGGCAGACAGCGATTCCAGCACCGCATTGAGATTGTCTTTGCCGGATTCTGCCAGAAGTCCGAGTCTTGCCGGCATTCCGCCTCTGTAAATCAGATCTCCCTGAGAAATCACACCTGCGGGACGATGACGGTCATCCAGTACCGGAACTCCTGTAAATCTCGATGAGAGCAGAAGTCTGACCACATCACTGACCGGAGTGTACAAAAGCACGCTTTTCGGATCCGGAGTCATCATGTCTCTGACTTTGAGATGTCTCGGAATCAGTCGTTTTCGGGTTTTATGACATCGGATATTCATTTCCCGGACTGACATAATACCGTCATCTATCATTCCAGCGAGCGTAGGCAGCACGGAATCAGTCTGGGCTGTCGGCAGAATGATCCTGATCAGAACCGGCATGTTGAACGAAATATCCGTAATGCTCTGTGTCGAAATTTCGCCGTTCTCGTAGCAGCCTTCGATTCCCCGGCTGACCATGCAGCGTGCTGCGGATTTCAATCCCCGGATATACCATACGACAGCCTCATACAAAGGTCTTTCCCGATACCGGGCTTCTTCGTTGGTGAATATTTCGATCAGGCTGTATTTAAGAATCGACATAGCACATTACCTCCCTCTGAAAAGATACTGAATCAGCCACATTCCCGCCAGCACCATCGCCATACCGATAACATTGTTGGCAAAAAAATTGATCAGGGCTACCGGGTCCGTGCCTCTGCGCTCGGCAACAACCGTTTCCAATGCAAAGGTGGAAAATGTGGTCAGACCGCCCAGAAACCCGGTCATAAAGAATAATCTGGCTGAGGTGCCGAACCACGCGACCCGCTCTGCCAATTCGAAACAGACACCGATCAGAAAGCAGCCGGTCAGATTGACAATCATGGTTCCGTAAGGGAAACGGGTTCCGAAGACCTGAGCAGCCAATAATGATGCACCGTAGCGGCATGTCGAACCGAGTCCGCCTCCGAACAGCACCAGCAAAAATTTGCTCATCGGATCGGAAATCACAAAATTCATTATCAGTTTCATTTTATCGAATCACAAGCACCGGACAATGCGCGTAAGATAAAACCCGTCTGGCAACCGAGCCTAACAGCCATTTCTGCAGGAAACTTTCCCCACGATGCCCCATGACGATCATATCCGCAGATTCTTCCACAGCCCCATGTACAATCTGCTCCGCAGGATGCCCTACCATCACATCCAGACGGGTTACGAGTCCCATTGCGTCCGCTTTTTTCTTTAAAGACTCAAAGCGTGTCTGATAATATTCGGTCGCACTGTCCAAAACCGCCTGCATTTCGACAGCTATGGGCGGTTCCGGGGGACGCGCGACAGACAGCACCACCACCTGAGCCGAATACTTCTGTGCCAGATCAAGGGCAAAATTGTATGCTTTTTCAGACTGCATCGAACCATCATAAGCGACAAGTATTTTCTTAATCATAACCTACCTCCTTCTGTTACGGATTTGTCAGTTTCAGAAAGAACCGCCTTTTCCGGCTTCGGCAATAAGTGCCAGGGCAGGAAAAAGGCATTGGCAATCAGTGTCGGAATCACAGCGCTTCCTACAACAGCGGCAATCAGAAAAGAATACTGAGCCGTATCAATAATATTGTGCGTCAGCCCGAACAATGCCGAAATACTGCCGAAGGTCAGTCCTGTGGACATCAGCAGCGTGGTGTACATGCCTTCTTTTCCCGAACTTTTGAATAACTTCGTAACCGGATAAACGCAGGAAAATTTTGTTGCCATTTTGCCGAGCAAGAGTATCACAAAAATACCGGGGGCTGCAATCAGTGTCGGAACAGATACGAAAGACCCGGCACGGATAAAATAAAACGGTGTTAAAAAACCGAAAGTGAGAGTTCTTAACCGCCGAATCAGAAAATGGTCTTTTCCCACAGTTCCTGCCAGCACCATTCCGATCATATACGCAGGCAGCACCGCTTCGCTGTCCGCCCAGACTGCCAGTCCGCCCATACCGAAAAGACACAACAGCAGGTATTTGGTTTCGAGTTCCGAAGGACGTCCGCCGTATCGCTTGAAAAAACGCGGGGTCAGAAACGGCAGAATTATAAACACTCCCGCGCTGATTCCGATAAAAATCAGAGTTTTCATAGTGAACGGCGCAAAAATCATGCCCAGCGCCAGAACTGTTCCCAAATCATTGATAAAGCAGGCTGCCAGCACTGTTTTGCCGAACGTGGTATTGTTCATCCCGGTTTCCAGCATGACCGCGTAAACCACCGCAACCGATGTGGTGGAAAGTGCAACGCCGGTCAGCCAGCTTGCCTGCCAACTCCAATGAAGCAGATAGCGGGCAATCAGCGCGCAGCCTGCAAACGGCGCGATAAACCCCGCAAGCCCGATGGCTGTGGCATCTTTCCATTTTGCCCGGAATACCTCAGGATCCAATTCCGCACCTGCCAGAAATGTCAGGATGATTGCACCGGTACCGGATAAAAAACGAATCCAGGGTTCATTGACTCCCAGCACTGTTTTGCTGATCAGCGCGCCGATGACCAACTGAGCCACTGTTCCCACTACAATTTCGGACAGGGCTGTGGCAATCCGCAGCCAGATGGACAGCAATGTCGCAATTAGCGCCAGCCCCAGCCAGAGCGTTGCAAGAAACCATGTCTCACTCATAATAAGGTATCTCCTTGTCAATTTTCCGGTTTTGAGCAAATCATAAATAAGGCTGTCCGAAATGGACGAGCCGTTTCAGTAAAAAGTCATTTGTCTGCCTCGAATATCCTGTGATACAAATCTTCGCCATAACTTGTCTGCAATGGTTTGCCTTCGATCAGTCTGAAAGTTCTCGATCCGTCGCTTTGCCTTTCCGCACGCAGAAAAATAGCGTTTTCCATTTTGTTATCGTAAAAACAATGTGTAAATTCATATAAATGAGTAACAAAAAAAATTTTCATGCGCTTTTCCAATAATGCACTGACGATCTGTCTTGCTATTTCCGAGCCTTCTCTTTCATTGGTCGCGGCAAAGGATTCATTGAACAGCAGCATCGAATCCGATGTTATATTATCTACGATATCGCTCATTCTGGCAAGTTCTTCATCCAATTTCCCGCTTTTCATGCCAGCATCTTCTTCCCGTTTGTAATGTGTGAAAATACTCCTGCATACATTGGCACTGAAAAACTCTGCCGAAACGAACATTCCGCATTGCATCATCAGTTGAGACAAACCGATGCTTCGCAAAAAAACCGATTTGCCGCCCTGATTTGCGCCGGTGATCATCACAAGGTCTTTGTTATCAGCATTCATATCGTTGCCCACGATTTTCTGCTTCATGGTCAGAGCCAGACAGACATCGTACAGTCCGTGAAAAGAATGCCGGCGTTCACCGAAAGCCGCAGGCACGGGATAGGTTATCGGCGCACCCATTCGGGATAGCTGTTCATACAGGTTCAGACAGCCGATATAAAAAGCCAATTCTATACGCAGCATCTGAAAAAAACTGTCAATATGATCGGCAGACTGAGCAAGAGCGCTGGCAACAGCGTTGATTCCTCTGTCTTTTAATTCCGAAAGCGCTCTGGCACCCTGCTGGTCGCGGGGATGCAGGCAAAAGGTGTACATCGGCGGTTTATGTGCGAATATCCGCTTTATCCAGCTTTGTTTTTTGCCTTGGGCTTTGCGAAGCAGGTAAGCGGTACCTTCATTGCCCTTCCCCAATTCGGCACTGATCAGAACCCCGTCTCGGAATTCCAGTTCGCTCAGATGATTCTGAATGCTGGCAAAATAGTCATCATCCAGTTCTTTTCTGAGCATTGCAAAAAAAATAGTAAAGCCTTCCGACTCGAATTTATCGGCAGATTCGTCAGCAATATGTTTCAATTTTTTAAGCAGAATCACAAACAGTTTCATCATTTCCATCGAACTGCTCAGTATTCCGCTCGGATATCTCGTAAAAATTCCCAGCCAATTCTTCTTTTTATTTTCAACACATTCGATCAGAATGCTGTAAATATTTCTGACAACAGAAGAATTTTTCAGGCAATCCTTGAGAATATTCTGACGATATCGTATGGTGTCGGGATCGCATGAATCGGACAAAACAGCTTTCTTTGCCACTTCGAATAAAAACTTGTTACCGAGCGCCATAGCGTCAAACAGAGTATTCAATTCCAAGTCCTGTATCAGCGACTGCTCATTTACAGGCAATTTCCGTCCCATGTCGAAATCATGGTCATTATACATGAGAAACGCCTTCACGGTTTTATGCGCTCCTGCAAATCATCGTAGGTAAGCCGGTATTTTTCGGCAATCGATATCGCGTATGAAAGTCCGTCAGCCGGCATTCGTATAATTTTATAGGTTCGCAATGCCGGATTTTCAGGAATAACCGTGCTGACCATGCTGACGGTTTTCTCGCTTAAAGAAGCCAATTCATCAATGAATGTAACACAGACACACAGCAAATCCAGTTGCATGATTTTTTCCATGATCTTTTTGCTCAGAAAAACAGCATCATTCAATGTCGTGGAAGTGAAAATCTCATTCATGATGATAATGCTGTGGCATGTCGCTTGTTCCGATATCTTGCGAATTCTGATCAGATCATCCTGTAATTTGCCATGCAGATTTCTGATGTCTTCTTCCTTTTCAAAATGCGTGAAAATCCTGTCGAACAGAAAAAGCCGGGCTTTTTTGCCCGGCACCGGACAGCCCAGACTTGCCAAATAATGCAGCTGCCCGAAAGTGCGGGCAAAGGTTGTTTTTCCCCCTTGGTTCGGACCGGATACCACAAATATGCGTTCCCCATCTTTCAGGTAAAAATCATTGCACACGACCGATAAATTTTCGGAAATGCGTTTGCCAGCCAAAGCCGAATCGAATCCGTCATAATCATAAACTTCCTTGTCCGTATCGGAAATCTGCGGATAACAAAATTCCAATCCTGCCTGTCTGAATTTTGCAACATACTCCGAATAGGCAATATAAAATTGGATTTCCCGGTCGAAAGTATGAAGTGTTTCATCTAAAAAATCAGCATGTTTTATATAAAAATCGTCAAGATACAAAAATATGTCGGGATACAATCTGGCTGCGAAATCCAGTATCCGGGCTTCAACATGATTCATCCCGGATCTGATCGGAAGCTGGGATTTATAATCTTTGACCGCGCCCTGTTTGAATTTTTCAAATGTTTTCTCCACAACAGGGCTGTAGTCAATTTCAGATTCGTATTTACGGACTTTTACGCAGTCGCCTTTTATGAGGATGCAATATTTCACGCCTGCCAAATCAGCTTTGAGCTTTTTCGTTTCCGCCAGAAGCATCGTAAATTTGTCGGAGCCGGCATAGTTCGTTATGTATTCCCGGAAAGCCGAAAGTCCGTGTGATTTCAAATCTGCAAGATTCAAATCATGCAGCAGGCAGACAACAGCATCGCAATAAACTTCCACAGCCTCCGAAAACCATCCTTTTTGATGATATTCGTAGTAAAGCGTATCTGCCAAGGCAAGATAGCGGCGCATCGTACTCATTTTCAGGGCAAATGATTTTATGCTCTCGAAGAAATTTTTATCTTCAATGTCCCGGAATATTTCATGCCGATACCTGATTGCTCCGATATCATGCAGAGAAGTGTAAAAAAAAGGTTTCAGACTATATTCCTCTTTGCCTGCTGTGATGGCGTCTATGATCTGATCGAGATTCAGATCAGCAAAAAAGACAGGCGGTTCAGGAGTTTCTTGGTGTATGCTGTCTTCGATTTTCTCACACAGTATGCTGTGAAAAGTCATAGAAACCTCTCTCTTCAACTCCCCGCATAACTGATTTCGGATCCTCATCTGACAGAATCATACCCGCCTAAGATTCCGTTTTTGGAAAGTACGATCTGCCAGAGTTGATTTTTTCTGGCTCTGAACGATCCCGCGCAGGAAAGTAAATAATATTTCCACATCCGATAGAATCGTTCATCGTATCCGGCTTTGAGATTATCCCGGTTTTTATCGAAGTTTTCAAACCAGACCATCAATGTTTTATCATAATCTGCTCCGAAATTATGCAAATCTTCCATCACAAACAACCCTTCGATGGCTTTGCCGATCTGGGCTATCGAAGGCAGCATTCCGTTAGGGAAAATGTATTTATTCGTCCACGGATCTACGCTTTTCACAGAACGAAGTCCGCCGATGACATGAAGCAAAAACAATCCGTCATCCGCCATATTTTTTTCGACCACTTCGAAATATTTTCTGTAATTCTTGTATCCGACATGTTCGAGCATGCCGACAGAGACTATCCGGTCGAATTCCTCATTCAGGTCTCTGTAGTCCTGCAATCTGAATGTAACAGGCAGCCCTTTGCATAATTTCTTCCCCAGCAGAACCTGTTCTTTGGACACGGTAATCCCAACAACCTCAACGCCGTACTTTTCTGCGGCATACTTTCCGAATGCGCCCCATCCGCAGCCAATATCCAAGACCCGCATTCCCGGTTCGAGATAAAGTTTTTTACAAATCAGTTCCGATTTGTTTTCCTGCGCCTCATCCAGATTATCCGCATTTTTCCAATATGCACAACTATAATTCATTCTCTTGTCAAGCATACTTTGAAACAAGTCATTGCCCAAATCATAATGTCTTTTGCCGACGATATAGGCTCTGCGCCTTGCCTGCATGTTGACAAGCCGGACTCCCGCGAGTCGGATCGCTGCTTTCAAATTTTTTTTCAGTCGTTTCGGAAGTTGTGCACGCAGAACCCTGAAAATGAATTCATCCGGTTGTTTTGAATCCCACCAGCCGTCCATGTAGGATTCGCCAAGCCCCAATTCGGGATCGGCAATCACACGTTTATAAAATTTCTCATTATGTACCTGAATATCCCAGGTGTTATTGCCGTCAATTTCAATTCCGGCGAGAGTCAAAAGGTTTTTGATGAATGATTTTGCCATGTCAGCACCTTTTGGATCGAACCGTAAGTCTTTGTTTATTTATAATTCTTCGGCTTGCTCCCGATACCGAATCAACTTTGCCCGGATTTCATCTATTGCCGAAAGCCGGGTCGAAAGCTCCGAAAGCGTTTCGGATACCAGTTGCTCGCTTTGACTTTTGAGACCCATTGCCCGATTCAGGGCTTCCCGGATCCCCGAAAGCGTAAGGTCTGTTTTTTCATTCAGGCTTTTACGGAAATCTTTGGTCGTAGCCTCGATCCGGCGGATAAGATCATAACGCACCCGCCCGCAATGGCTGTCAAACCGATCCTCGATAGCGGCTTTCATGCGGTTTAAAATAATGGTTTTTGCAGCAAACATGGGCAGAGCCGAACGTACTGAAAAATTGATAAAATCACTTACTCCCGGCTCTTCTCTGAGAAGAAAATAAAAATCGCTTTTGTTGGTGAGTTTTTCTACGGCGGTGAAGGGTTTCAACTCGATATCGAAAATATCCGATGCCAGCCGGACAATATTTTCAATTGTCTGATTGGTATGGTTTGCCAGTTCGAGATAAATACCTTCCAGAACATCGGCAATTTTTTCCGATTCTTTATTTCTGAAATTCGTGAATACGCTGCGGATCTCATTATTGACCCAGCTTTCCATTTCTTTTTCAAGCGCATGACTGCCAAGACCCGATGACAGTTTTTCCGAAAATACGGTTTCCATGAGTTTCAGAAGTTCGGGGAGCCGGATTTTTTTGAATTGCTCAATATCTCCATCCAGCAAATGAGACAGCTTTTTCAACTGACCATCTAAAATAAATCCTTTCTGATCCCGTTCCTTCTGAATCGTAACGGCTTTCTGCTCGAATTGTCCGATTTTTTCTTTCAACTGATCCAAAGAAAGTTTGGTAGCTTCCCGCTCAAGCTGATATGCAATGCTTTCATCGGAAATATGCCGCAAAACAGAAGAGATCACCGATACTAAAAAAATTTTTCCTTTTTCACGGTACAAAAAATTTTTCAGCGCGGTTTCGAATTTGGAAAAACCGGATCGTTCCAATACCTGCGAATCGCCCTTCAGTTTGCCCTGAAGCGCCAGACGGGATGAAACTGCATAAATATAGAGCCTTTTTTCCAGATGTTTTCTGATGATTTCTCCTGTAAATTCAAGAGCTTCACTGATGTCATTTTCATCTACTAGGTCAATTTTGTTCAGAACAAAGAAAAATTTATCCGCATAGCCCTGAATTGCCTTCAGAAATTCCTGCTCGGATTCGCCTAAGGGCGGGTCTGCGGTAACAATAAAAATTCCCGCATCCACATACGGAAGAAAGGCATAAGCAACGTCTGTATTATGTTTGAACACCGAGCCTACGCCGGGAGTATCAATGATGCGAACACCGTCTTTCAGATACTCGGAAGGATAAAACACTTCCACTTCTCTGACCTGAAGTTTGTTTTCGGGATTTTTTTTCTCGGTTACAAAATCCGGTATTTCCGATAACGGAATCTCCCGAATTTTATCATCCAGATACCGGACAATGGCTTTGGGATGTTCGCCGAACCTCAGAATGGTAATAATGGAGGTCAGCGGCACAATGGCTGTGGGAACAACTTCCGCACCCAAGAGTGCATTGATCAGGGTAGATTTGCCCCGCTTGAACTGTCCCATGATGACAAGGTTGAATTGTCCCCGCTGCAACTTTTCAGACAGTTCTGCAAGCCTCTTTCTGCTGTCAGTCGAGCCGTTTTGTGAAATCTTAGCTATAATCTCTGCAAGTCCGTCGCGTATCAGAGCATATCGAGACATCGGATAAATCCCTCCTAAAAATAAAAAAACTTCTATTCAGGGCACTATCCCCGAATAGAAGTCATCATTCCGAGTTTTCTCAGACAATTTGGGGCTGACTTCATAGCCATAAATTATTTTATCTATACAGATTGATCGGACGATTGTCAAGAAATTTTGCAAAAGACTTCTATTCAGGAAATATTCCCGAATAGAAGCCATTTCTCAACCGTTATCAGGATGTTCTCATAGCTCTGAATTATTTCACAACAATGACGGTGCAGGGTGCATAAGTCAGCACACGCTTTGCTACCGAGCCCACCAGCCATTCCTGCAAACGCCCCATTCCTTTGTGTCCCATAACTATCATATCGGCTTTTTCCTCTTTTGCCACCGCCACAATCTGTTCTGCCGGATATCCCATTCTGATTTCGAATCGCGGTTTCACCCCAACAGCAGACGCTTGTTCTTCCAATATCTTGAATATATTACTATAATACTTCCTCGCACTTTCCATCACATCTTCCGGCTCGATATTCAGCGGGGGTTCCGGCGGCTGTGCCACATAAAGCACACTCATGTCCGCAGAGGATTTTGATGTAAGATCGAGTGCCAATGCATAAGCTTTTTTAGCAGCTTCGGAATCATCATAAGCAACAAGTAATTTACGGATCATAGAAACCTCCTCTCCTGATATTATTCATCTCTTGCTGTTGTATGCAGATTGAGAATATACTCGGACAACATTTCATCCCGATACTGCTGTCCGAGTAGTAAATCAATTATCAGTTCCGTTTGACGACTTCCCAGTTTGTCTCAAACGTAGTGTCGTGAAGGGTATAGGCATACGCCAGTATTCTCCCGCCTGCTGGCGATTTTCCCTCTTCGATTTTTCTGTAAGTCAGATAAATGCCCGGCACCAGATGAAGAAGGTCGGATGTATTTTCCCACACTTCCTTTTTTTCTACGACACGCCATAAAGTTCCGTACTTTTTGCTCTTTACCGTGTCTCCGACTCTGGGCAGCTTCTTTTCCTTGATAACGTCATCATGGGTTTCCAGTTCTGGCATAGCAACTCCTCCTTGTGTGAAAGGTTCGTGTTAAGAAACATGCCTGCTAAATAAAAAAGACTTCTGCTCAGGATATCCCGAACAGAAGTCATTATTCCGAGACTTTCCCTCAGACGCTTCCGGCTGACTTCATAGCCCTATTTTGCTGTCATCCATACCATAATACCGGTTTGGCAATTGTCAAGAAACTCCGCGGACAATTTTTTGTTGAATCCAAACAATAGCTACGCCAGCTTCTGCCGTCTGATCCATCGGAAAATTTCACCGATCCACAAGACCAGTGAAGTTCCGGCAATAATCAGTACCCAGTCTCTGATAGACAAGGGAACGGTTCTGAAGATTTTTCCGCCGAACTGCACGATCAGTATCTGTCCGATCAGGATTGAGCTTGCAATTGCCACAAAGCCTTTGTTTTCAAACAGATTATGAAATGCGGAATGCGCCAGCCCCAAGCATTTGGCATTGAACAGGTTCCAAAACTGAAGCATGACAAATATGGTAAAAAATACGGACAATTCGTAGTTGCTGACCTTGCCGTCAGTCTGCTGAATATACAGCAGCATAGCCACCAGCAGCACAATGAACGTGATGCCTGTTGTCAGAATGCTTTTGCTCATCACCGGCGTCAGAATAAAGTCATCGGGATTTCGCGGCGTGCGATTCATCACCTCATGATGTGGCGGTTCTGTTGCCAATGCCAATGCGGCAAAGGTATCCATAATCAGGTTCACCCAAAGCATCTGAGGCACGGTCAGCGGAATTTTTACGCCGATAAAGGGTCCCAGCAGCGCGATACCCAATGCAGCAACGTTGATGGTCAATTGGAACAGAATAAATCTCTGAATATTCTCATATAAGGATCGTCCCCACATTACACCGTTGACAATGCTCTGAAACGAGTCATCGAGAAGAATAATATCACTGGCTTCTTTGGCAACCGAGGTTCCGGTTTTGCCCATTGCCAAGCCCACATTGGCATAATTGAGTGCAGGTGCATCATTGGTTCCGTCTCCGGTAACTGCCACAACATGCTTGCGTTTCTGAAGCAGCCGCACCAGCCGCATTTTATCCAAAGGACGAGCGCGTGAAAGCACTTTAAGACGATCTGCGGCTTCTTCGGCTTTGTCCTCATCCAACTGCTCGAATTCCCAGCCGGTCATATACTGTTCCCGACCATCGCCTTCTTCCCAAAGATTGATCTGACGAGCGATTTCCATCGCAGTCTGCGGGTTGTCGCCGGTAACGACCTTGACCTGAATACCTGCTTTGCGGCAGGATTTGATGGCATCCGGCACTTCGGGACGCACCGGGTCTGCAATTGCCACAGATCCGAGCCAAGTCATGTTTTGGGCAATGTCGTTAATATCCGAGTTTTCTTTATAATCCGAAATTTCACAATATGCGAATCCCAGAGTTCTCATGCCACGAGCTTGATAGGTTTTGAGATCCTCTTCGATCTTTGCTTTGAACTCGCTGACCGGAGCCGTGCCATTCGGCATAAGAATATCTTTGCATCGGTTGAGCAGAATTTCGGGCGCGCCTTTGGTATGAAGAATCCGCTTGCCGCTCGATGGAGAAACTCCCAATGTTCCCATATACTTGCGATCTGTTGAAAATGTCCACTGATGAATAATCGGAACTTCGGTACGCTTTTCCGCATAATCAATGCCCTGTTTATCCAGCCACAAAAGCAGCGCGCCTTCGGTCGGATTGCCCAGAGGCTGAGGCTGTTCACCGGCTTTTCTGTCCAAGTTGGCAGTGCTGTTGCTGCTGATAGCCTCGACAATCATCGGATCAATGTCGGTCTTGCCCTGCATAAACGGAAAATTGGTTTCCGCCACCCGCATTTCATTCATGGTCAGGGTTCCGGTTTTATCCGAGCAGATCACGGTTGCCGCGCCGATGGTTTCGCACGCGTGCATCCGGCGGACTAAGTTATTGGATGCCATCATTTTTCTCATGCTGTATGCCAGCGACAGAGTAACGCTCATTGCCAAGCCTTCAGGCACGGCAACAACGATGATGGTTACGGAAATCATAAAATAATTCAGGAAATTGCGATCCACTTCTCTGGGCGGAATCCACTGTCCCGGAGAACCGGATAAAATTCCCGTAACCGCGCCCAGCGCGATTGCCGCAGCAAAAATTCCGATGCCGATGCCGACAGTTTTCAGCCATCCGCCAAGACTTTCATTTTCAAGCCATTCTGGAGCATCGACTTTTTTTCCGGTAAATTCGATGCCGTCATACACGATGGGCAGCCAGATTCTGGTCATGGCAATCAGCGCGCCGATATGGATGAATGCCATCACATACCACTGCGCGCCGCTCATACTCACGTCTCCGGTAACAATATCGCGCACCAGCAATGCCGTATAAATCAGTGCGGCAACAGCAAATCCCACCACACCGATCAGTTTGCTCAGACGCTCCAACTGCACATTCAGAGGGGTTTCTTCTTCGGTTTCTTCGGCTGCAGCTCGAGCGGTTTTACCAAGCTCGGATTTATCGCCGACAGCAATGACCCGCATCACGCCGTGTCCGTCAGCTACGGTGGTGCCGCGATACAGCATGTCCGAAGAATATGCTGTACCTTCCGGGTCTTTGGCATGTCCTTTGGCAACTTTGTTGACTGGCACGGATTCTCCGGTCAGGCGGGACTGGTTGATCTGAAGCGATACGGACTCCAGAACTTCTCCGTCCGCAGGAATTTCTTCACCGATTTCCACCAAAACAATATCGCCGACCACCAAATCTTTTTTGGCAACGGTCGTGAAATTGCCGTCCCGGATCACTTTGACCGGGACTTCATCATTGACCTGATTCAGAATATCGAATTCTTTTCCAGCTTTGTATTCGTTCAGAAAAGCCAGCGTGGTGGCAAGCAAAATAGCAAGAATAATACCTACGCCTTCAGCGTATTCGCCGTGAATTGCACCGACAGCAATGGCAATGACCGCTGCAATAATCAGAATTCGGATCACCGGATCATCGAATTTTTCCAAAAATAATTTCCACCAGGGGTCTCTCTCCGGCGGTGTCAATATGTTTGCGCCGTGCTGTTTTCGGCTTTCTTCGACTTCTGCGGATGTCAATCCTTTGAAACGACTGAGTTTATCTTCTGACATAAACTTTCGCGTACCTCCTATGGATGTTGAAGTTGAAAGAAAGATACAGCACGCGTCAGGATTATTCAAGGGCTTTCGGCTTTATCAGGTCGGCAGATCGGGCAGGCATATTCGGAATATCGGGAATTTTTCGAATAAATTCTGTTGAAATTGCATCGGATTCTTAATATAAGTTCCCGAAGGCTTATACCTGAACAAAGGAAAATACATCATGTCTCATATAGCCGTATTGTTTTGGAAACCGCTTCAGGAAGTATTTTTCCAAAAAGCCCTGCTCGGCGCGTCTATGGTGGCAATCGTATGCGGAGTAGTCGGCTGTCTGGTGATTTTAAGACGCATGGCATTTCTGGGAGATGCGCTCTCTCATGCCATGATTGCCGGTGTTGCCGGCGGATATCTGTTTATGAAGCTGCTGTTCGGCATCGAAGCACACGCTCCGGCAATGCTTCTGGGGTCTCTGATTGCCGCGATTCTGACCGTTGCGCTGATCGGCTTTGTATCCCGTATCTCCCGTATCAAGGACGATACTGCCATCGGTATCATGTACACGGGCGTATTTGCCGCAGGCGTGGTCGTGGTCTCCGTGTTCCGCAATCATATTCACATTGATCTGATGCACTTTATCATGGGCGATGTTTTGGGCGTTGCCGATGCGGATTTATGGGCATCCGCAATTACTGCCTCGCTGGTGCTTTCAATCATCATCTTTTTTTTCAGACATTTTCAGCTCACCAGCTTTGATCCGGTAATGGCAGCATCTATCGGAATGCCGGTATTGCTGATTGATTATCTTCTCACCACCTGTGTATCATTGGTAGTGGTCAGCGCAGTCAGCATGGTCGGCGTGATTCTGGTGGTCGGATTGCTGATTACGCCTGCGGCAACCGCCTATCTGTTGAGCGACAGACTGGATCGCATGATGGTTCTGTCCGCGATATTCGGCGTTACCGGCGTTGTCGGAGGCTTGTATCTCTGCGTGTGGGCGGATTCTTCGGGCGGAGGCGCAATTATGCTGTTCTGCACGATTCAGTTTCTCGCGGTCTTATGCCTTGCCCCGCGTTACGGACTTCTGGCAAGATGGCTGAGACTGCGCCGCATTGTTCCCCAGCAGCAGACCGAAGACATTCTGGGTTTTCTGATCCGCAAAGATCATGCCGCGATATCGGAAATCGGGAAAGCATTGTCCCTGCCTTTGGGAAAGCTCCGAAAAGCCTTGAGAAATCTGGCATCTGACGGATTGCTGTCCATCGGAGACCAGATTCGTCTGACCGATGCGGGACGAAAAGAAGCCACCAAAATTCTTCGAGCGCATCGGTTATGGGAAACCTATCTCGCGCATGTCGGAACGCCAGGAGCTGAAATTCATTCCAAAGCGCACGAACTGGAGCATAGTTATGATCCGAAAACTATGGAATATCTGGATGATCTGCTGGGACACCCGATTACAGACCCGCACGGACAGGAAATCCCGGAAGAACCCGCCTGCAAGCTGCCCGGCACCCGAGTTTCTCTGAGTTTTCTGAGAAAAGGAGACATCGGGACTATCGAAAATCCTGCCCAAAGCAATACGGGCTTGCGAGCCGGAGATCGGATTCTGACAGACGACCGCAGCCAAGACGGAAAATCATGGGTTGTATTCCGGGCAGACGGAATCCGTTTTACTCTGGATCATCAAACAGCAGATGAAACTACGGTAATATGCGGATAATATAACTTTTTTATCTGGATCATGATAAAAAATCATTTATCTTCTGTATCGAATCCTGCCAATTTTCAGCACGCACCCATATCGCATCGGGTTCCGCCTTAAACCATGTCATCTGCCGCTTGGCATAACGGCGGGTATCCCGCTTCAAAAGGCGCACGGATTCTTCCCAAGATACCGATCCTGCCAGATAATCGCAGATATGCCGATATCCGATGGATTGCATGGATTTGAGCTTGGGAGAATAGCCCATATCCAGAAGCTTTCGGACTTCTTTTTCAAATCCCTGCTCAATCATCCGATCTACCCGGCGATTGATGCGCTCATAGAGGATTTCCCGTTCTGTGAACAACACGATCATCAGGGCATGATACGGATCATCTCCGAAACCATGCCGGCGATGATATTCGGAGATGGGTTTTCCGCTGATTTCAAATACTTCCAGCGCCCGAATGATCCGAAACGCATCATTGGGATGAATTTCGGTATTCGGATCACAGTTTCGCAAGCGCTGATACATCGCTTCAATGCCCTGCTCCCGGAGTTCTTCTTTCAGACGCTGCCGGATTTCGGGATCGGAACTTTTTTCTTCGAAAATACCGTGAAGCAATGCCCGGATATAAAGCCCCGTTCCTCCGGCAACAATACTCACAATGCCCTGAGAATGAAGCTCGCGGATAATTTTGCCTGCCATTGCCGCATAAGCCGCAGCATCGAACGGTTCATCAGGATTCAGAATATCAATCAGATGATGCCGGGCTTGGGACAACTCATCTGCATCCGGCTTTGCTGTGCCGATATCCATATAGCGGTAAATCTGCATGGAATCCGCGCTGACGATTTCTCCGTGAAACCGTTTCGCGATTTCGATGGCGACAGCAGTTTTCCCGACAGCCGTAGGTCCGCAGATTACGATAATATTCGGTTTTTTCATGGTCATATCGAATCTGAAAAAATATGTCCTACAGACATTTCAATAATCTCTCGTGAATATTATCAAATCCGCCATTGGACATCACCAAAATCACATCACCGGATCGGGCATGTTTGGGCAGAAATTCGATAATTTTATCCGTGTCTTCGAAATGATGCGCGTCTTTGCCTCTGGTATTTAAATCTTCTACGAGTTTTTCAGAAGAAAATCTTTCCTGTTCCGGTACTTTATCCAATCGCGACGGCTTTCGGATACAGATCATATCTGCCTCGTCAAAGCACAAGGGATAGACATTCTGAAATACTCGTCTCATGCTGGTATTGGTTCTCGGCTCGAATACCGCGATCAGGCGACCATTCGGATAAAATGGCTTGACCGCTCGTATTGTTTCTTTCACCGCAGTCGGATGATGGGCAAAATCATCCATGACCGTGATTCCATGCGTTTGCCCCCGAATTTCCTGTCTGCGTTTTACGCCTTCGAACCCGAGCAATGCCTTTGCAATCGTATCTTCGGATATGCCGATATATCGGGCAACCGCAATAACCGACAGCGCATTCATCAGATTATGCTCACCCATCAGTTTGGTGTCGAACTGTTTTCCCGAAATATCAAAGCTGCTAATCGGCGGGTTTATCGAAATATTGCCGATGCGCCAGTCTGATGAACTCTGCCTGCCGTATCTGACTGTCTGACACGCCGCATTCCGAACCAAATCATCAATGTTTTCATCCGCATCAAAGGCAATCAACGTGCTTTGCGCGGACAGCTTCGAGATCAAGTCTGAAAACGCCTGTTTCACATGCGCCAAATCTCTGAAAATATCCGCATGATCGAATTCCACGCTGGTCAGAATCGTAATTTTCGGATCATAATGCAGAAATTTAGGTCCTTTGTCGAAAAACGCGGTGTCGTATTCATCGCCTTCGATCACCACATATTCGCCATTTCCGACACGGTAATTGCTGTTGAAATTTTTCAAAATTCCGCCGATCATAAACGAGGGATCAAGCCCTGCCCCATACAACAGCCATGCCATCAGAGAGGAAGTTGTGGTTTTACCGTGCGTGCCGGACACCAGAATCGTTTTTCTGCCATCTGCCAGAAAATGATTGATCGCCTGAGGCATGGAGCAGTAATTCAAGCCAAGCCGGAACATTTCCTGTGCTTCGGGATTTTCCCGTCTGACCGCATTACCGACAATGACCAGATCGGGCTTGTAGGCAATATTTTCCGAACTGAATCCGTCATAAATCGCAATACCTTTCTGCGCCAAAAAATCACTCATGGGTGGATACACACCCGAATCCGAGCCGGTAACATGAAAGCCCATATCTTTAAGCATGGCAGCAACCGCGCCCATAGCAGTTCCGCAGACCGCAATCAGATGAACCGTGCGGATATCGTCAGGAATAAAATTTTTATCCAAAGTAAATCCTCTTTATGTTTCGATCAGCCGATTCTGAATGGCAAATCGTGAGATGTCGGCATTATTTCTCAGATTGAGTTTTCTAAGCAGTCTGAAGCGATAGGTATCCACTGTTTTGACGCTGATGCACAGTGATTCGGCAATTTCCCGATTGGTATGCCCCATTGCCAGTTGTCTGAGTACCTGAAGCTCTCGGTCGGACAAGGTATCGGAAAGAGACGGAGTTACAGAACCTTTTGCCACGCGGGATGCCAGAATTTCAGCAACTTCCTCCGTGAGATAGCGGGTCCCGGTTCGGACTTTCCGAATCGCGCTGACCAGTTGTTCCGGCGCGGACTTTTTGGTGATATAGCCCATTGCTCCGGCTTCGAATGCGCGAACCACATACTGCTCCTCCTCGTACATGGTCAGGATAATCACCGGCAGTTTGGGAAAATGGGAATGCAGAATCCTAATGGTTTCGAGACCGTCTGTGCCGGGCATCGAAATATCAATCACCGCCACATCCGGTTCGGTCTCACAAGCCAGCCGGATCGCTTCTCTGCCATCGGATGCCTCTGCCACCACTGCCATATCCAGGCTTTCCTCCACAATCCGGCGCAATCCCGATCTGACAATGCAATGGTCATCTGCCAGAAGAACTTTTGTCATAGCGGATATTTCTTCGTTGTTTTCAGGTAAATACAGCTTTTTCCGAAGGTTGAAACTACATTGAATATCTGTCTGTGTCAAGAAAGATTTCAGGGCGGGGCATACGACAGTGTTTATACGCTGACGCTCGCGAAAAAAAACGGGCGCCAGCAGCTTACCCGATTATGACCGGCACAGCACATCAATCATACTGAATACTTTACCTCTGATGCCCTGCCCAATTTTTTCCGACAGATATACAATGGCATCCAGAGTTCCTTTGGCATAAATATCACGACCGTTCACATTATGAACAAATTCGAATTTCACTGTTCCGTCACCCGATGTCAGCGTATAGGTATGCCATCCGTGTCCGCCGAGATACTCTTCGGAAATGCCCCATATCTTCTGCTGGATTTCAGGATTGCGTTCTTTGACGATGCTTTCTTCCGAAAAGGGAATTCCCATCTGATTGAAGCAAGCAACAATCGCTTTTGCAGTTCCGCTGGTATCTGCCTTGCCTTTCTGATGACTTTCTCTGACCATGAGCGAATAGCCTTCGAACAATCCCGGAAAGTTTTTTGCCGCATATTCCAGCATGGCTTGCAAACCCACGATCTGTTTTGCCATATTCGGCGCAATCACCGCAGAAACAGAAGAATTTGCCACAGTTTCAATGAGTTTTTTCCGATCTCCGCCAGTCGTTCCCATAACAAACGGCAGAAGATGCGTGCAGTAAAATTCCGCATTGCCATTAACCGCAGACGGATGCGAATAGTCCACGCTGATAAAATTGCCGTGTGCTGTTTTGATTTCGGCAACTATGTTTTCCCGCTCGTCCGGACGGATCAGACGCACACTTTTATCCCCTATCCGATATTCTTTTTCCGAAATTTCCGGTCCTGTCAGCGCATACAAAAGCAATTCGAATCGCTCATCAGAAAGAACATGTTCTGCTGCTTTCACAGACATATTACCCGGAATTCCGTTGACCATGACTTTGATAACTGCCATATTTTTCTTCCCCAAATAACTGTTAGGTGTCAGGTGTTAAATGTTATGACAACCCTATTACTTAGCACATATTTCAGATAAAAATCAACTTTCACCGGACTTTTAAATTAAAAAAGCGATGCGTCTCCGTCTTCTCGGATTCCGATTTGAGAAATCGGAAATAAATTGACAAATTGCCGAAATCGGAGTTAGATTCACCGGTAATATGAAACCTGAAAATAAACCATGCATACCCGGATTGAAACCCGATCCTGCATCACGTTGCTGTTTAAAAATTGATAACTTACAATGCAGATCATTACTCATCCCATAAAACCCGAAAAAGGCAAAGCATGGCATTGGATCAGCCATCAGTATTTCACCAAACAGGCTTCCAATGTGGTGTCCGCGTATATCGAACATTACAGCAAAGAAGGCGATACGATTCTTGATCCATTCTGCGGCACAGGCGTTACCGCAATTGAGGCTCTGCGTCTGAACCGAAAAGCGATTGTTTTAGATATCAATCCTTTAGCCTGCTTTATCACGGAGCAGAATTGCAAACGGATTGATACGGACGCGGCATTTGCGGAATTTACAAAGATCAAAGATCAGGTTAAAGCGATAATTGATGAATATTATCAAGTATCTGACAAAGATGTTGAGCAGCTTGAAATTGACTATTGGTATCCTGAAAATATCAGACTTCCCAAAAATTCGGATTTCGAATTTGTGCATGAATTGTTTTCCAAACGGCAGTTGATGTC
>CAZMDM010000524.1:0-6471 GCA_964564775.1 uncultured Desulfonema sp.
ATTTACTGGTTTTTTCAGAAAACAAAACTGGGAAGAGCCATCCGGGCAACCAGTCTGGATCGGGAAGCAGCCAGTCTGATGGGCATCAACCAGTATAAAATATATAACGTGGCTTTCGGCATCGGAACCGCCACAGCGGGAATTGCTGCGGTTACACTGGTTCCCTTCAACAATGTGTTCCCTAGTGTCGGCGTTCTGTTCGATATCAAAGGCTTTATCATCGTGGTTCTCGGCGGACTCGGCAGCATCGGCGGTGCTATACTGGGAGGCATGATTATCGGTGTGATCGAATCCGTAGGTCCCCAGTTTATGGCGGCGACATGGACAGAGGCAATCGTATATGGATTGTTTCTTACCGTACTGTTTGCCAAACCATCGGGATTATTCGGCGTAAAATACGATTGGTAACTAGGAAATGAGAAGTGAGAGATGAGAAATGAGAAAATTATGACGCACGGGCAGATCAACAAAGCTGCACTGATCATTGTGTCGCTTCTTGCTTTCGGGCTGCCGATGGTTGTCCGCAGTGCCACATATCTGCATATCATGGTTCTTTTATATCTGTACGCGTATCTGACCACCAGTTGGAATCTGGTGGGCGGTTTTGCCGGAGTGCTTCCGATGGGACATTCCGTGTTTGTCGGCATCGGCGCGTACACCTCGACGATTCTGTCTCTGCAATACGGAATCAGTCCGTGGTTCGGGATGATTGTCGGCGGGATTATCGCTACCGCAGTGGGTGTGATGATCGGACTTCCGACCTTCAAAATGCGGGGAGCGTATTTCGCACTGGCAACCATTGCGTTTGCCGAAGGTTTCCGGGTGATGCTGGAAAATATTGACCAACTGGGTCCTTTGCAAATCAACGGACCGCGCGGCATACAGATTCCTCCGATGAAAACAGGTCTGGCAAATTTCATGTTTCCCGGAAAAGAGCCGTATTATTATATCATTCTGATTATGCTGGTCGGTGTATTGGCTCTGACCTACATGATTTCACGCTCGAAACTGGGATATTATCTGAACGCGGGTGGCGAAGAGCCGGAAGCCGCGATGGCATTGGGGGTCAATGTTGCCAAAGCCAAACTGATCGCTATGGCAATGAGTTCCTTTCTGACCGCTTTGGCAGGAACCTTTTACGCGCAGTTCACGCTCTATATCCACCCCAAAAGCATTATGTCTCTGGATATGTCGTTTGAAATCGCATTTATTGCCCTGATCGGCGGACGAGGTTCCATTGCGGGACCTGTGCTGGGCGCGCTGCTGCTCAGACCGGTCGGTGATTTTTCACGCATTTATTTCGGCGATACGCTGCCGGGGCTGCATTTGGTCATCTTCGGTACGGTGCTGATTCTGGTCATGCTGTTTCAGCCCCGAGGACTGCAGGAGCCTTTGACCCGCATCTATCATCGTCTGCTGGACAGATTTATCGGAGGCAGGGCATGACAGATATTCTCAAAGTAACCAATATGACGATGCAATTCGGCGGACTCCGGGCAATCGATTCATTGAGTCTGAATATCCGGGACAAAGAAATCCTTGCGCTGATCGGACCCAACGGCGCGGGCAAATCCACCGCATTCAACTGTATTGCCGGGGTTTATGCCCCTACTTCCGGCGTGATTTCTTTCGCAGGCGAACAGATCAACGGATACAAGCCCTGGAATCTGTGCGGAAAAGGACTTGCCCGAACATTTCAGATCGTCAAACCCTTTGCATCCAAAACCGTTTTATACAATGTTACCGTAGGCAGTTTTGCCACCACGAATGACAGAAATATTGCAGAAGAAAAAGCGCTCAAAGTTCTGGAATTTCTGAACCTGCACTCCAAAAAAGACATGTATGCGGGCAATCTGACCATCTCTGACCGCAAGCGTCTGGAAATCGCGCGGGCTTTGGCAACCGAACCCAGACTGCTGCTGCTTGATGAAGTTATGGCAGGCTTGAGACCTGCGGAAGTGGACGATATGGTGGAAATCATCCGAAAACTGCGCGATAAGGGAATCACGATTTTCGTTATCGAACATATCATGCGTGCGATCATGGCGCTTTCGGAACGTATCGTGGTGATTCAGCTCGGAAAAAGATTGCCGAAGGAACGCCGGAACAGATCGCGTCTGATGAGAACGTCATTAAGGCATATTTGGGGGAAGATTATGCCGTTTCTTGAAATCAACAATATTGATGCTTTTTACGGAGATGTTCAGGTGATCTTCGATCTGTCGCTGAAAGTGGAAAAAGGCGAGGTGGTCAGCATCATCGGCGGAAACGGCGCGGGCAAATCCACGCTGCTGAAAACCATTTCCGGGCTGATGCAGCCTGCTGCCGGTGAAATTTACTTCGAAGGCACCCCGATTCATGCCAGACCGCCGGAAGATATTGTGGAACTCGGCATCGTGCATGTTCCCGAAGGCAGACGACTGTTTTCTCTGATGACAGTGAAAGAAAACCTGATGGTGGGCGCATATAACAAACGAGCGGAAAAAGACACGGATCAGACCCTGGCAAAAGTTTGCGACATGTTTCCGAGGCTAAAAGAGCGCGAAAATCAGTTGGCAATGACGCTTTCCGGCGGCGAGCAGCAGATGGTTGCCATCGGCAGGGGACTGATGGCAAAACCTCATCTGCTGATGCTGGATGAACCATCCCTCGGACTCGCGCCGATTCTGATCCGAAATATTTTCGAAACCGTTCGGAAAATCGCAGACATGGGGACTACGGTACTGCTGGTGGAGCAGGATGTCCGGCATTCGCTGAGCTTAAGCGACAGAGGATATGTTCTGGAACACGGACGCGTGGCAATGGAAGGCAGCGCAAAAGACCTGCTGAACAATCCCCATATCAAATCCGCATATCTGGGAATGTAAAGTTAGGGTTATGAATAAATCTTTTTACACTTTGCATCTTGCATTTGAAAGGAAACGTCATGTTCGGATCTTACGGTCGTATCATAACGGTTGATCTTAGTCGTAAGGAATTTGTGATTGAATCGCTATCCGATGATCTGCTGAAGCGATGTTTGGGCGGCAAAGGTTTGGCAACGCACCTGCTGCTGGAAAGAAATCGTCCGAACATTGATCCTCTGTCGCCGGAAAATCATCTGATTTTTGCCACAGGTCCTTTCTGCAACAGCCGCATCTGGGGCGCAAGCCGGTACGGAGTGTTCACCAAATCGCCGCAGACCGGTTTTTACTCGGAATCCTATTCCGGCGGAAGAGTTCCCGAAGCCATTGATTCCACAGGATTTGATGCTGTTTTGTTCACAGGAAAATCGGAACAGCCTTCGGTGATTTCGGTTCATCCTGACGGGGTCAGGTTTTCCGATGCCGGAGATTTGTGGGGGAAAGATGCTTTTTATACGGAAGCAACTGTACGGGAACAATTTGCCCTGAAAAAGGACGGTTTCGGCAAACCCGGAGCGGTTGTCATCGGTCCCGCGGGAGAAAAACTGATCCGATTCGCGCTGATTTCCAATGATAAATGGCGATGTGCCGGAAGAACCGGCGTGGGTGCGGTCATGGGGTCGAAAAATCTCAAAGCTGTCCTGTTTGAAGGAGATCGGAAGCGGGAATATTTCAAACCTGCTGAAATTGCCGAATACTGCAAAAATTTTTCCAAAACAAATATGGACAAACCCGGGGTTAGGGCGTATCGTAACATGGGTACCACAATGATGGTTGCGCTGATGAATACGGTCGGCGCGTTTCCGGCAAAATACTGGCGTCAGGGAACCTGCGATCATTGGGAAAAAATCAGCGGAGAAACCTATCATAAGGAGCATCATGTCAAGCCTCATGCCTGTGCCAAGTGTTTCATGTCCTGCGGGCGCATGGCAGAGATCAGCAGGGGGCGCCACAAAGGCTTGAAACTCGAAGGTCCCGAGTACGAGACCATCTATGCCTTTGGCGGACTCTGCATGATTGACGATATGGCGGAAATCGCGCATCTCAATGATCTGTGCGACCGGCTGGGCATGGATACCATTACCGCCGGAAATCTGTGCGCTCTGACCATCGAGGCAAAGCTGTCGGGAAAGATCAGCGAGAATATCGGATACGGGGATGCGGTTGCGGTTGCTGCTCTGATTGAAAAGATCGCCCGACGCGAGGGCATCGGCAGTATTCTGGCAGAAGGAATCATTCCGACTGCCAAAGCATGGGGCATGGAAGATATGGCAATACATGTCAAAGGCATGGAGCCGGCCGGCTATGACCCCAGAGTACTCAAAGGCATGGGACTGAGCTATGCCATATCGGATCGGGGCGCATGTCATCTGCGTACCACCTTTTACAAGCCCGAACTGGCGGGGCTGATACCGCCGGATCAGGTCCAAGGCAAAGCAGAAATGCTGATTGATTATGAAGACCGGCTCACCATCTTCGATTCGCTGATCCTGTGCCGGTTTCACAGAGACCTTTATACGTGGGAAGAATTGGAAAAACTGATTCATCTCGTAACCGGTCTGCCATCGGACAAAGCCGAACTTCGCGCCAAAGCAGGCGCGATCACCGATATGACGCGGCAGTTCAATCTCCGCGAAGGCTTGACGCCCGAACACGACAGACTACCCAAAAGACTGCACAGAGAAGCTCTTCCTTCAGGACATGCCCTGTCCTCCGAAGAGATGGAGCTGATGTTAAGCGACTATTATCGGCTGAGAAGGTGGAAACAACAGTACAACGTGTAAAATGCAACGTGTTTATTTCTCATTTAATAAATTCGGAGGAAAGCTATGTCAGACCCGATTCAGTTCATCAGAAACAGAGACCCTTATGAAAAAGAGTTTCATCAGGCAGTCACAGAAGTCATCGAGTCGGTCAGACCGGTATTGGATCAGAACCCGCAGTATCGGAAAGAAAAAATACTGGAACGATTGACAGAGCCGGAGCGTGTTATCATGTTCCGGGTTCCCTGGGTGGATGATCGGGGAGAAGTCCATGTCAATCGGGGATTCCGTATCGAAATGAACAGTGCGATCGGACCTTATAAAGGCGGTCTGCGGTTTCATCCGTCCGTTACCCTGAGCATTCTGAAGTTTCTGGCATTCGAGCAGGTATTCAAAAACGCGCTGACCTCTCTGCCGATGGGCGGAGGAAAAGGCGGTTCGGATTTCGATCCCAAAGGCAAATCCGATTATGAGGTCATGCGGTTCTGCCAGAGCTTTATGACCGAGTTGTGGCGTCATATCGGTCCGGATACGGATGTGCCGGCAGGCGATATCGGCGTGGGCGCGCGGGAAATCGGCTATCTGTTCGGCATGTATAAGAAGCTGGCAAATGAGTTCACGGGAGTTCTAACCGGCAAAAGCCTGAAATGGGGCGGAAGTCTGATCCGTCCCGAAGCCACCGGCTACGGAAATGTGTATTTCGCATCCGAAATGATCGCAACACGCAACGATACTCTGGCAGGCAAAATCTGTCTGGTATCCGGTTCGGGGAATGTGGCACAATATACCATGCAGAAGCTGATCGAACTCGGTGCAAAACCCGTGGCATTTTCCGATTCGTCCGGCTATATTTACGATGAACAAGGGGTTGATCGGCAGAAGCTGGAGTTTATCATGCGCCTGAAAAATATCCGGCGGGGACGGGTAAAAGAATATACGGAAAAATATCCGAATGCGGTCTATACCCCGATTGATCCGGCAGCAGATTACAATCCGCTCTGGAATCACAAGGCAGATTGCGCGTTTCCCTGTGCGACCCAGAATGAAATCAATGCCAAAGATGCCCAGAATCTTGTCAATAACGGCGTTTTTCTGGTTTCCGAAGGCGCGAATATGCCGACAACTCACGAAGGAATAGCGATTTTTCTGGACCACAAAATCCTCTACGGACCCGGAAAAGCAGCCAATGCCGGAGGCGTATCGGTGTCCGGTCTGGAAATGAGCCAGAACAGCATGAGGCTGAACTGGCCCCGCGAGGAAGTGGACAACCGCTTGAAAATCATCATGCAGAATATTCACCGGAGTTGTGTCGAAACCGCAGCGCAGTACGGCGCTCCCGGAAACTATGTCGTGGGCGCGAATATCGCAGGCTTTATCAAGGTGGTGGATGCGATGATTGACCAAGGGATTGTGTAGAAACAGTGAAAAATGCTGTGAATTTTTTTCACTTCTCATTAAGGAGAACTTCCTATGAACATTCTGGTCGGATACGATGATTCCGATGCTTCTGAAGAGGCATTGCGGGTTGCTCTCGAACATGCCAGGGCATTTCATGCCCGGATTCTGCTGCTTACTTCCCTGAAAGGAGGGACAGAGACCTCTCAGGACGAGATCAACAAAGCAACGGAACATCTGGAAAGAGCGCAAAAAATATGTGAAACTGCCGGAATATCCGCAGAAACGCACCTACTGGTAAAAGGGGTGAAGCCGGGTGAAGATATTGTTGCGTTTGCCGAGGAAAAAAAGATATATGAAATCATTATCGGCATCCGAAAACGATCCAAGGTGGGCAAGCTGATTTTCGG
>CAZMDM010000525.1:0-1667 GCA_964564775.1 uncultured Desulfonema sp.
GGCTTCAGAGCGGTGATATCATTACCGGTGTTGACGGTAGGGAAATTCAATCGGTGGATGATGCCCTGCGTCTGTATCAAAGCCTCAAATCCTCTTCAAATGTGTCGGTTCAGATCCGGCGCAGAGGAGAGCAAAAAAGTATGGATTATTCGATTGAATAGGAAACATATCCAAAATGCAGCACCATGCAGACAGCCGCGAATTTTTATTATGCAAAAGTGATACCAATCGGGATATCCAGAAATATTCAGCAATTCCTGAATTGCTGCAAACCGCTTTTCCTTCGGGTCAGGCATTGATCGAAACCGCACTGAACCGGCTCGATAATTCGCTGAGCTTCGGCGTAATGCTCATTCGGACAAATTTCGAAGAGCAAAAGGTTTTTGATATTATTGTTGAACTTTGCAAGCCCGAACGGGCGATATTGGGAATTGCCGAACCCGATGTTGCTGCCTGTTTTTTCCCGGACAAATCTGCTGACGACTGTCTCAGATTAGCCAGATGCCTTACAGAATCATTTTCCATTCCGATACGTCAGGCAACCTATATCGGCATAGCCTCATATCCGCAGGCAAATTTCAACCGAGACAGAATTTTTGAAAATGCGAAAAAAGCCTTGAATCATGCGATGGTTTCGGGACAGTCTGCGATTGTCGCGTTCAATGCGCTCACGCTGAATATCAGCGGCGACAGATATTATCAGGAAGGCGATATTCATAAAGCTATCGAAGAATTCAAAACTGCTCTCCTTCTGGAACCTTCCAATATCAATATTCATAACAGTCTCGGGGTCTGCTACGGCAGTCTGGGTGCATATCAGTCTGCTTTGGAGGAATTCGAAACCGCGATACAAATTGCCCCTGATGACATGATGGCATATTATAACGCGGGTTTGGTTAGTCTGATGATGGACGATCAGGAAGACGCTCTGAGGTATTTTCTGGATGCAAGCCGTACCGGAAGCCATGTATTTGAAGCCGCATTTCAGACCGGAAAGCTGTATCTGAAACTCGGCAATTTTGAAAAAGCCAAAGAATTTCTGGAAAAAGCCGTATCACTCAGACCGGAATCCGTAGCGGGCTGGCGATATTTGGGTGAATGCTGTATGATGCTCAATCTGACCGGAGATGCGATTCAGGCATACAAAAAAGTCATCAAACTTAATCCATCAGATGCCGAAGCATTATCTGCCCTTGGCTATTTATTCGATATTCAGGGAGAAAATCCCGAAATTGCGCTTGCTTTCTGCCAGCACAGCGTGGAAATTTCGCCGGAAAACGGGTTGTTCAGGCATCGTCTGGGAAGAGTATATCAGAAACAGAATCGTCTGAAAGAAGCATCGGAAGAATTTCGGAAAGCATCTGAATTGGGGTATAATTCGCTTGAACAGATTGACAAAATTTCGCCAACAAAACAGACAGAGGAAATCATAAAAATTGGGCATAGCTGCTGATATTGTTATTATTGTTATGGCGGGGCTGATGGGCGCTGTGATTGCCCAGAAACTGAAGCAGCCGCTGATTTTGGGATATATTCTTGCCGGAGTTGTCGTGGGGCCTTACACCGTGGGCGTAACGGTTTCCGAAATTAATCATAGCGAACCTCGTGCGGAAATCGGCGTGGCATTAGTGCTGTTTGCATTGTGCTTGGAATTTTCCTTTAACGAA
>CAZMDM010000526.1:0-12515 GCA_964564775.1 uncultured Desulfonema sp.
GAATATGACCCATTCCGAACTTCGGGAATATTATAAAGAACAGATTCGGAAATCGCCCGAAGAAGGCAGTCGGGGAGCTGGGTTGGGCTTTATTGCAATGGCAAAAAAAGCAAGCCGTCCGATTGAGTTCGCTTTCAGGCAGCTTGATGAGGAAATATCGTATTTTTCTCTGAAAACTATTATCCATCGGGAGAAAGGCTCATGGAAAACTTAAACATCGAAGCCAGCAAATACACGCCGAAAATTTTTTTCGACGCGCAGAATCACATTCTTGAAATCAGAGGCATGTCCTATCCTGAAAATACTTCGGGGTTTTACGATTCCGTATTTTCGTGGCTTGAACAATATCTGAAGGAAATTGATAAACATCAGAAAATTACCGTCAATATGGAATTGAGCTATTTCAACAGCAGTTCCTCCAAAGTGATTATGGATTTTATGGATCTGTTCGAAGAAGCTGCCAGCGAAGGCAAAGATATCACCATCAACTGGATTTATGATGAAGATATTGAAGAAGCCCTTGAATTCGGAGAAGAATTCGGAGAAGAGCTTGAGGCGGTCAGATTCAATCTTTTGAAAAAAGCGGAAAGTTAAGCTTCGGGTGATGCCGTGAAAAGAGATGGCGATTCGGTATTTGCCAAAGAATATGAAATTTATGAAACTGCCGAAGCGATGCTCAAAAAAGAAGAGCGGGAGCCGGAAAAGCTGTTCGAGCAGTTCATGATTTTGCTGAAAAATTATAAGCGGCTGCTGAGACAGATCGAAATTGTTACCCGTTTAAGCGATAATCAGCAGATGAAGCTCAACAAAATTATGGAGCGACTGGGGCGTTATGTTTCGTTTCAGTTGTTCAAAAAAATCACCGAAGGCAAAGACAAAGGCGAAATCAGAACCCAGCGCAAAAAATTGACAGTATTTTTTTCCGATCTCAAGGATTTTTCCTATATCAGTTCCCATCTGGACGGAGAACGGCTGGCGCAGTTTCTCAATTCCTATTTGGATGCCATGACCCGGATCGTCATCAAATGGAAAGGCACACTGGACAAATATATGGGAGATGCTATCATGGTTTTTTTCGGAGACCCGGAATTTGTCTCCGACGAAGATCATGCTCTGCGCTGTGTCTGCATGGCAATCGAAATGCGGGAAAAAATGAAAGAACTTCGGCGCAGATGGTATGAACGGGGATTTCAGGAGCCAATTCATTTCCGGGTCGGAATTTCAACCGGATACTGCACGGTCGGCAATTTCGGCTCCTCCGAGCGCATGGATTACACGATTATCGGCAGCGCGGTCAATCTAGCATCCCGGCTGGAAACCGCTGCGGATCTAGATGAAATTTTAATCAGCCATGAGACATGGAGCTATGTCAAAGATAATATTGTCTGCGAACCTGCTCAGACCCTTCATCTCAAAGGGTTTCATCATCCGATACTGGCTCATAAAGTCATGGATATCAAAGCAAAAGATCAAAATAGCATTGTGATTCTGAATGATGAAGCAAAAGGCTTGAATCTGAAAATAGATTTTTCCAAAATCAGCAAAGAAGAACTCATATCGCTGATCAGCCGTATCGGATAAATTCCCTTATGCCCAAATAAAAAAGGATTGACGCACTTTCGCACGCCAATCCTCTCAAAAATCAAACAAATTCAGTAGTTGATACTACATCAGGAACGGAACCATCAGCAGAGCCACGACGTTCAGAATCTTGATCATCGGGTTGACTGCGGGACCTGCGGTGTCTTTGTACGGGTCGCCTACGGTGTCGCCGGTAACTGCTGCTTTGTGAGCATCGCTGCCTTTGCCGCCGAGATGTCCGTCTTCGATGTATTTCTTCGCGTTATCCCATGCTGCGCCGCCGGTGGTCATAGAAATGGCTACGAACAGACCGGTAACGATAGAACCGATGAGCAATCCGCCGAGAGCTACTTTGCCCAACAGGAAGCCCACGATAAGCGGAGCCACAACGGGAAGCAGAGCCGGAACGATCATCTCTTTGAGTGCGAACTTGGTTACGATGTCAACGCACGCACCGTAATCGGGTTTTCCGGTGCCTTCCATGATGCCCGGAATTTCACGGAACTGACGACGAACTTCATCAACCACCGCGCCGCCTGCATTTCCTACTGCTTTCATTGCAATAGAAGCAAACAGATAGGGCAGAAGACCGCCGATGAACAGACCTACGATAACATTTACGTCAGACAAGTCGAATTTGATAGCCGCAGCGCCTTTTCCGCCGTGCAGTGCAAATTCCTGAACATAAGAAGCAAACAGAACCAGAGCGGCAAGACCGGCAGAACCGATCGCATAGCCTTTGGTTACGGCTTTGGTGGTGTTGCCAACCGCATCCAGAGGATCGGTAACTGCGCGGACACTGTCATCCATTTCTGCCATTTCTGCAATACCGCCCGCGTTGTCTGTGATCGGACCGTAAGCATCAATAGCAATAACCATACCGGTCATGGACAGCATGGACATCGCTGCCATAGCAATACCGTACAATCCTGCATAGTGATACGCAACCAGAATACCCGCGCAGATGGTCAGAACCGGTGCTGCGGTGGACTGCATACTGACAGCCAGACCTGCGATGATGTTGGTTCCGTGTCCGGTGCTGGAAGCTTCCGCAACGCCTTTTACAGGACCATATTTTCCGGTGTAATATTCGGTAATGATAACGATGAGAACGGTCAGAACCAGTCCAACCAGTGTGGAGTAATAAATTGCCATCGGCGTAATATCAGCCAAACCCACCATCATCTTGTTGGATGCGTAGTAGAAAGCGATAGCGGCAATGATTGCCGAGCCGAACATGCCTTTGTACAGAGCACCCATGATATAGTCGCTTTTTGCGCCCAGTCTGACAAAGAACACAGCGATCATCGAGGCAATAATAGAAATTGCGCCGAGAACCAGCGGAAATTCCGTAGCCATAGGAATATTGGGATACAGCAGATGACCCAGCAACATTGCGGCTACTGCGGTTACTGCATAAGTTTCGAACAAGTCAGCAGCCATACCGGCGCAGTCACCAACGTTATCGCCAACGTTATCTGCGATAACAGCCGGGTTTCTGGGATCGTCTTCGGGAATTCCAGCTTCCACTTTTCCAACCAGGTCAGCGCCTACGTCAGCGCCTTTGGTGAAGATACCGCCGCCGAGCCGTGCGAAAATAGAAATCAGGCTTCCGCCGAATCCCAATGCAACCAGTGCAATAACGTCATGGGTAAAGGTATAGAAACCGGCAACAGAGGTCAGTGCCAAACCGGCAACCATCATACCTGTAACTGTGCCGCCTTTGAACGCCATGTCCAAGCCTGCAGGAAGACCATTTTTTGCAGCTTCGGCCGTTCTGACATTTGCGATAACCGATACGCGCATTCCAACGTAACCTGCGATAAACGATGCAGCAGCGCCAAGCAAGAAACCGAAAGCGGTCTTTGCGCCAAGTCCGGGAGCGGCAAAAATAATGATGAAAATAATCGCGCCTGCAATGGACATGCTTTTGAGCTGACGATTCAGATAAGCAATCGCGCCTTCTTTGATCGCGTCAGCAATTTTCTGCATTTTTTCGTTTCCGGCAGGAGCGCCTTTGACGATACCGGCAATCATGATTGCAAAAAGAACACCGATAACACCTACAAATGTACAGAACAACGGCAGATTCTTCAATACGACTTCCATTTAATCTCCTCCATCTGTTTTCCCTTCTATAGGGAAAAGTTTGTTATTGAACTCATTCATCCCAATCTGTGCGCCTTTACACAGAACAGTTACAACAGCATCTTTCGCCCTGTCAATAATCTGATGTAGCACGGATTTTTCTTCTTTTGAGAACTCACCCAACACATAATCCGCCG
This sequence comes from uncultured Desulfonema sp., assembly GCA_964564775.1. Taxonomy (GTDB): domain Bacteria; phylum Desulfobacterota; class Desulfobacteria; order Desulfobacterales; family DYRC01; genus DYRC01. The sequence continues at coordinate 3,867 of CAZMDM010000526.1, forward strand.
CAGTCTGGCTTATTTTCGGACGACCGACGCCGACGCGAAGACGGATAAAACTGTCTCCACCAAAGGTTTCCATGATTGACTTTACGCCTTTGTGTCCGCCATGCCCTCCTTTCTGTCTGAGTTGTATTCTTCCGAAAGCAAGGTCTATATCGTCATAAACGATCAGCATATCCTCGCTTGTTATCCTGAAATAATCGGCAATCCCGTGTATCGGATGCCCGCTTAAATTCATAAAAGACAACGGTTTGGCAATGATGACTTTTCTGCCTTCGATATCGCCTTTGGCAATTTCAGCATCAAAGCGGCTGCTCTGAAACGACAGATTATAGCTCCGGGCAAGTTCATCCACCACCATAAACCCGACATTATGCCGGGTATCCGCATATTTTTTCCCCGGATTTCCAAGCCCTGCCACCAAACGAAATTCCGACATAAATTATTTTGATTTCGCAGGTTTGGCTTCAGCTTTGCCTTTTGTAGCAGCAGGCGCCGCAGCTGCATCTTCACCTTCGGCGCTTTCGGCAGCAACAGTTTCTTTTTCAGCCTTTTTGCCCAGCAACGTCAGTACCGTAAATTCAGCATCCTCGATAATTTCGATATTGCCTTCAGGCTTTAAATCTTTGACATGATTCGCATCGCCCACATTCAACTCCGTAACATCGATTTCGATACGGTTCGGAATTTCATTGGGAAAGCAGCGAACATCGAGTTCACGGCGAATCACCTGAAGCATTCCTCCGAAATCTATACCTTTGGCAATGCCTTTGGTGGTAACCGGAACTTTGACCTTTACTTTGCGATCCATTGCCACTTCGTAAAAATCCGCATGAAGAAACGCTCCGGTCATCGGATGTCTCTGCAACTCTTTGACCATTGCAGATCGTTTGCCATTCTGAGTATTCAGATTGAACACCGTCTGTGCCATCCGGGTTTTGCTGTTTTTCAATGCCTTTTCAAATTCCGAAATATTCACAGACAAAGGTACAGATTCTGTACCGGGCCCGTAAAGAATCGCAGGCATAAGCCCTTCCCGGCGCAATGCCCGTCCGTTGCCTGTTTTTGTTCTTATGTCTGCATTGAGTTCTGAAAATTCCAAAAGAAAGTCCTCCTTAATACACCTGTATCATGTTCAAAAACATGCCTAAAATTTTATCAATACTATCGGCATTTCATCTGCCTGAATCGTCAGACGTTTGTCGATAAGCGACATAAATTCCCAGCCTATTCCGGTGGTTACAACACCACAAATATCCCCGACATCGCTTTGACGAATCTCTTCCCTTCCCGAGCCGGGATCATTTCAGATCGAACTGCTCGATCCACCCGTTGTAATGTCAATTTTTTATAGGATAATCGCCTTGCGGATTTCGATCTGCTCATTGTTTCAGGATTCCTATAAGGGTTGAAAATAATTCATCCATATCTGACGGAATTCTGAAAGAATCTATATCCTTGTATATCTGCTTTTCTTTTCGATAAAGTATGCCGAACTTCCAAATATCGCCGATAGTTACTGCTCCGTAAATAAGTTCGTTATTGCTTTCTATAAACCGGTCCGCTGCAATCATTTCAACAGCAAGTTGGGTAAATCCGCGATCCATATCTGCTTTTTTGGCTTCGACAACAAGCAGATTACCCGATGATCGTATGAGATAATCAATGCTTCCTTTAAGATGTTCATTTACATTGACAGGATACTCTATATCAAGATTCGCTTCAATATAATCTAATAACTCAAGCAGTATCGGAGCAATCAGAATCTCCCGTTTCGCCATTTCGGAATTCAATGTAATATACGGTAATTTTTTATAAAATGAATTTTTTAATCTGTCCGATTTTCCCTCATACGATGCTTTGGGGATTTGCAATTTTTTTAACAGAAATCCGTAACCGAATTCGGCAACAATATCTTTTGTCGGATAAGTCATCTCAAAAAAATCGGAAAAAGTGTATGATTTATCCTGACTGAGAACAAATGCTTTCATTTTTCACACATCATATTCGATTCTGATCGGAAAATCCGGGAATAATGTCGAAAACTCGATTTCTTTTCCCGGCGTATAAAATCGGATAGTTCCCTCTTCGTCACATATCCATACTTCTTTAGCACCTCTTGAAAAATATAAGCTTTTCTTTTCTTCTATTTCATACGATGTATTACCGAAAGATAAAATTTCCATACACAATTCCGGTGCAACAGAGCATTCTGTTTCATATCTGATTTTTTTGAAAATTTCTTCAGATACCCATGCCACATCCGCTACTTTTGTGCCTTTATGCGTCTGAATCGCACATTCTGTCAGAACTTTTCCATCTTTCCGATACGACTTCAGCAATGCGGCAATTTCACCCTGAAATACCGAATGATATACTTTTACCGGGGACATCAGTATTTTACCTGTTTCATCCAATTCTATCTTAAACGGTAAATTCTGTAAATCAGGATGTTCGCATACTTCCTGCCATTGCATAAGCATATCCTCATCTGTATTACAATAACGAATAACGCAACTGAAATTCTTCTATGTTATACCTCATATCAATATCCAGTGTCGGTTCGCCCAGAGCTTCTATCGCATCATTCTGAAATAACTGTCTCCATAGTCCTGATCAGATATAACTGTAATTTAGAGACGGCATATCATCACTCTGTTGTTGCAACGGAAAATCCGCATCCGACATCCCAACCTCTCAGGCTATTCAAATAATGTCGTAACCGAATCCCCCCGATAACTTCGGATAATGGCTTCACCCATAAGTTCCGCAATACTCAGCACTTTGATTTTATTACAGGCAAGCGCATTTTCCCGCAACGGAATCGTATCGGTTACCACAACGCTTTTCAGTTCCGACTCTTTGATGCGGCTGACCGCGGGACCCGATAATACCGCATGAGAACAGCAGGCATGAACTTCTTTGGCGCCTTTGTTCATCAATGCGAAAGCCGCTTCAGTAAGCGTTCCGGCAGTATCCACCATATCATCCAGAATAATTACGATTTTATTGGTAACATCTCCGATAACCGCCATTGCTTTTGCTTTATTCGGCTCAGACCTGCGTTTATCCACAATGGCAAGCCCCGCACCCAATCGTTTGGCAAAGGCTCTGGCGCGTTCCACGCCTCCTGCATCGGGAGAAACAATCACAAGATCATCTGAAAAATTGGATTTCACATATTTCCGCATGACCGGGGTGGCAAAGAGATTGTCCACCGGAATATTGAAAAAGCCCTGAATCTGTCCCGCATGAAGGTCCATCGTAATCATGCGATGTGCGCCCGAAACCGTAATCAGGTCTGCCATGAGTTTTGCACTGATCGGCACACGAGGGGCCACTTTTTTATCCTGCCGCGCATATCCGTAATACGGCATAACTGCCGTGATTCTTTTGGCAGATGATCGCTTACAGGCATCCAGCATCAGCAGCAGTTCCACCAGATTTTCATTCACCGGCGCACAGGTAGATTGGATAATAAACACATCCCTCAGCCGGATATTTTCGTGAATTTCAATCTGAATTTCACCATCGCTAAAGGTTTTGATTTTCGCACCGCCGACCGGTAGCCCCAGATAATCACAAATTTTTTTCGTAAGCAACGGATTCGAATTGCCCGAAAAAATTACAGGTTCTTTTTCCATAATCGCGAAACGTTTTCACCACAAAGTTAATAAAATGGCTGGGGCGGGAGGATTCGAACCTCCGGATGCGGGAACCAAAATCCCGTGTCTTACATCTTGACGCCGCGCCAGCATTCAGAGTTTCATATCGGTCAGATAACACTGCCATCGGGGATGAGCCGACAGAACCCGGAAAGCCTTCTCCGCCTGAGAAATATCGGCAAATAAACCAAAGACCGAAGAGCCACTTCCCGACATCCGCGCCGATGCTGCTCCATGAGCGAGCAATGCCTGCTTAACCTCTGAAATCTCAGGATAAAGCAGTTCTGTTACCGTCTCAAGATCATTGCACGCATACAATGCAGCGTCAATATCCGAGTTCTTAAAACAAGATTGTTTAAGTTTTTTTTCACAATTTGTCAATCGTAAATTGAGATTTTTATAGACATTCGCGGTCGGAACTCCGAAGCCCGGAAAAATAATCAATATTTTATAGGGTTTTATACTTCCGACTGCTTCGAGCTTTTCACCGATGCCGCGTGCCAGTGCCGGTTTTCCGAAAATAAAAAACGGGACATCCGCGCCGAGCTTCAAGCCCATTTCGCTGAGTTCATCCTGAGAAAACGGGTAATTATACCGTTCATTCAATGCTGTCAGCACTGTTGCCGCGTTACTGCTTCCTCCGCCCAATCCTGCGGCAACAGGAATCTGTTTGTCAATACGGATCATCACGCCATCATTTTTTCCCAAGCACCCGAAAAACAGCCTTGCAGCCCGATATGCGATATTTCCTTCATTATCTGGCACGGTAGGATGATCGCATGAGACCTGGATATCATCTGTTTTTCCGAAAGTCAGCGTTATCGTATCATACAGGCTTACAGGGCAAAATAGCGATAACAGTTCGTGATAGCCGTCTGCCCGTTTTCCGGTGATTGCCAGAAACAGATTGATCTTTGCCGGAGACAGCAAACCGACAGATATTTCGTTTTGTATGCGATTATCGTCCATAAACAAATAGCTTTTTTATGTTAATATCATATCATGATCTTCTATGAAAGAAGAAATTTCTGAACAGCCTGTTGAATTGAAATCCGATATTGGATAATATTGCTCCTTGTGATATAATTAACATCCTTCAGACAAGGATGCAAAATATGTCAGTATTGAGACACAGATCATTTCAGACCAAATTGTACATTGCCTTCGGAGGGATTGTTTTACCGATCCTTCTGATGACAACGGCTGTCGGATTTTCCGTGAGAAAATTCGGACACACGATGAATCATACGATGGGCGCGGTGGATGAAATCCGAAGAATGTTTTCAGCCATGCGCTTATCCGAAAACAGTTCGAAGCTGGTCAGCATCGCGCCCCTGCTGTCTGCTTCGGAAAATGAAACTCAGCTTGTCGAAACTTGGAAACAGATTGTTTCTCTGCTTGATTCCACCGAAAGCGAGCTGAATGCGCTCGATCAGGAAAAATCTCTTGCGGATAAATCGCTGATCTCGGAAATGAAGCGCGAGCATTCGGAAATGAAACAGGCGCTTGAAAAACTGAAACAAAGTGTTTCCGCCCAGATCGGGCTTCGCAGCCGACGAGACAATATGCAAAACGATCTTCGCAAATTGCAGAATGATCTGACCGATGCTGTCGAACCGGCAATATATGCTGTATCCTCATGGGTAAAAATGACCGGTAAAAACACATCCCGGCGATCCGCGGCTCTGAGCGACCGGATGGTTCAAACCCATTTTTCGCGTCTGACCGCGTTGTACGATTTCAAGATGAGCGTGAATAATATCCTGAATTCATATAATATCAGCGATCAGGATACAGCATCTTTTATAAAATACGGCGAACCGCTTAGAGATGCCTTTGCTGCGGATGCTGAATCTGCCGAAGATATTGCCAAAATGTCCGAATGTTATAATCGGATATTGGAAAAAATCACCCGACTTCAGGATATTCGTACCGATCTTTCTAAGATTCTGGGGATTGCAGATCGTCTCATCGAATATCAGAAAAAATCCGTAGAATTGTTCTCCGAGCAGAACAAGGCGGAAATACAGAAACAGATTGACGATCTGACCGATGCGGGATTCAACACGATTTCCTATACCTTGAATATCAAGGGGGAAGGAAATCTGCTGATCAACATTATCAATACTGCTGCCGAAGCCGATACACCGGATGCCCTGACCGAACTTCAGCGGAGATTCGGGCAGCATCTTGAAAAATACCGCAATGCCAAAGATATCTTTCAGCAATCCGATTTATCCCGATCCAATCCGATCTTGCTTGAAAATATCACGGCTGTGGGAAAACGCTTTGAACAATTTGGAAACGGTGAGAAAAGTATATTTTCTTTTCGCAGAGAAGAAATTGCTGTTGAAGATCAGATACGCGGTATTCTTTCGGAAAACGGACAGATCGCCGGAAAGATGCGGGATCAGGTAACACAGATTGTTAGTAAAACCCAGACCGAAGTTTCCGATTTGTGGATAAAATTCATCCATCTGCTGAAAGCCGCGATCAGAGGATTTTTCATTATTGCCGCGACGGTGATAGTCATTATCCTTCTGCTATCCGCATTTATTCCCCGAGCTCTGGTAAAGCCTCTGAAAAAGGCTATCCATGATCTAAAAGAAAGCAGTCATCAGGTATCGATGATATCCGAAGATTCCTACCGAGCAGCTCAACATCTGGCAGCCGGAGCTGCGGAACAGTCATCTTCCCTGAGTCAGACTTCCGCGTCTTTGAAAGGCATTGCCGATAAAACCGGTCAGACTGCACAATATGCGGAAAACGTCAATTTCACCATAAAAAATATGACGCCGGTATTGGCTCAGGCAGAGGATCGGATAGGAGAACTGCGTCATTCGATGGATGAAATTACAAATGCCAGCCACAGAACAACGGATATTATCAAAACAATGGATGCCATAGCGTTTCAGATCAATCTGCTGGCTCTGAACGCGTCTGTGGAAGCAGCAAGAGCCGGAGAAGCCGGAGCAGGATTTGCTGTGGTGGCAAACGAGGTCAGAAATCTTGCCCGTAAATCCGCCGAAGCTGCCAAAGCAACAACAGAAATGATCGAAGAAATTATTGAAAAAATCGCTCTCGGATCCGATACTGTAGGCAAAAGCAACGCGTCTTTTTCGGAAATCGTCGGGCAGGTCGGCAGCATTGGTGAGTTGGTCGGCAATATTGCTTCGGCATCTGCGGAACAGGCTGCCGATGTCGAGCAGATTTATGCACAGGTCGGGCAGCTTGATGATATTACCCGCCAAAATAGCGAAAGTGCTGATAAATCCGCTTCTTTTTCAGATAAAATGAACGCAGAATCTCAGAAAATGACCGCGATCATCCGGGATCTGGTGCTGCTGATCGGAAGCGACAATTTTCAACAGAAAGAAGGATAAGATACAACAAAGCGGACAGTGTTTACAGCTTGTGTTTGCTGACGAAATTATCTAGTAAGGCTGCCTATGAAATATACACAGGAATACAGAACTCCCGATATTGCCGGGCATTTTGCAACACGCATCCGTGAAATCAGTCGGAAAAAAATTCGTCTGATGGAGGTCTGCGGCACCCATACCATGTCCATATTCCGACATGGAATCAGGACTTTGCTGCCTGAAAATATAACATTGCTCTCCGGTCCCGGATGTCCGGTCTGTGTAACGGCTCAACAGGAAATCGACGCGATCATCGAATTGTCGGAGATCGGGGATGTGATTCTAACCTCTTTCGGCGATCTGCTCAGAATTCCGGGAAAACATTCTTCTCTTCAGCAAAAGCGCGCCGAAGGCAGAGATGTCAGAATCGTATATTCGACAACAGATGCTTTGGACATTGCTCGGCAAAATCCCGGCAAACGGGTTGTGTTCGCAGGTGTCGGATTTGAAACCACAGCCCCGACAGTGGCGGCTGCGATTCTTTCCGCCAAAACGGAAAATCTGAAAAACTTTTTTGTGTTTTCGGCACATAAACAGGTTCCGCCTGCGTTATTTGCCCTGATGAACATGGAAAAAGTTCGCATTGACGGCTTTATTCTTCCGGGTCATGTATCGGTCATTATCGGTATGAACGCGTATCGCCCGTTTTTTGAAACATATCATCTGCCCTGTGTGGCAGCTGGTTTCGAGCCATCCGATATTTTATCGGCAATTGCCATGCTGGTTGAGCAGATCGAAGCCGGAACCCCCACATTGAACAACGCGTATCCGAGAGCAGTCAGCGATAACGGCAATCCCAAAGCGGTTCGGATCATGCAGAGTGTGTTTGAAACTGCGGATGCTCGGTGGCGCGGCATCGGTGTTATTACCGGAAGCGGACTGGAAATCAGAGAACAATTTTCTGATTTTGATGCAAAAACGCATTTCAACATAGACATATTGGACACGGAAACTCCCAAAGGCTGCGCGTGCGGAGACATTCTGACCGGAATCCGAACTCCGCCGGAGTGTCCGTTGTACAAAAAAATCTGCACCCCGATTCATCCGGTCGGTCCCTGCATGGTATCGAGTGAAGGCACCTGCGCGGCATATTTCAGATATTCGGCATAATCCTCTATTTTCTGACTCTGAAAAAATGCCGATACACTACCCACGACAGCAGAACGCTTCCGGCAATGCCTCCTGTGGTCAGCACAAATGCCATCCATCCCAAGCTGGCAAATGAGGAAAGCACGGTCTTGTTCCCTCCTGCGGACAGCCCCAGCAGAAACAGCAAAAGATAAATCGCATATACGCCGGCACGGTCGGACAGTCTGATAAGATTTTCTTTATTTCTCAGCAGAAATCCGACCAATATTCCGGCAATCAGACAGAAAATGACTTCGAACATGGACTTTACTCTTTGTTTCCGGCATTTTCACGCGCGGGAGGAGGCTGGGTAGCCTTCTTTTTATGCTCGTCAACCTTTTTGTTGTACTTTGCGATCTCATCATCCAAAGCTCTCAGTTTTTTCTGATACTCAACAATCTTGTCATTGAGACGGGCAAGTTTTTCATTATGTTCCTGTG
>CAZMDM010000527.1:0-2651 GCA_964564775.1 uncultured Desulfonema sp.
GAGTAATTATAATGATACCTTCAAAACGCCCCTGTGTGCTGATGATTTTGGACGGCTGGGGGATCAGCCCCGAACATAACGGCAATGCGGTATATCTTTCAGGAACACCCAATCTGAAACGGCTGATGGCGGAATATCCGAATACGCAACTGACCTGTTCCGGCGAAGCTGTGGGGCTTCCTGCCGGAGTTATGGGCAATTCCGAAGTCGGACATCTCAATATCGGCGCGGGTCGGATCGTGTATCAGGATTTGCTGAGAATTGATATCGCAATTCGGGAAAAACGGTTTTTTCAAAATGAGGCTTTGAACTCTGTGATGTCCGAAGTTCGCAGCAAAGGCTCCGCGCTGCATCTGATCGGCTTGGTTTCTGACGGCGGAGTTCACAGCCATATCAATCACCTGCTGGCATTGCTGGACATGGCTCGTGAAAAAGGTTTGAGCAAGGTTTATGTTCATGCGATTCTCGACGGGCGCGATACCGCACCGGACAGCGGTGCAGGTTTTGTCCGACAGGTTCAGGAACATATCCGCCAGCATGGTTTCGCTCAGATTGCAACGGTCTGCGGACGATATTATGCAATGGATCGCGACAAACGCTGGGATCGCAATCAGAAAGCGTATCAGCTTTATACGCAGGGAATCGGCGAGCCGGAAAAAGACCCAGTAATTGCCATTCAGAATGCGTATTCCCGGAAAGAAACCGATGAATTTGTCAAACCGATTGTCATTACACGCGAAGATAACAAGCCGCTTGCCACATTCTGCGATCATGACGGCGTGATTTTTTTCAATTTCCGGGCAGATCGGGCAAGGCAGATCACGCGGGCATTGACTGATCCGAATTTTAAGGAATTCGAAAGAGAGCGTGTTCCGAAATTCTCTCAGTTTGTCTGCATGTCCCGATATGACGAGACTTTTGATCTGCCGACAGCATTTCCGCCGTCTCATCTGACGAATATTCTGGGAGAAGTTGTCAGCAGACACGGACTTCACCAGCTTCGGATTGCGGAAACCGAAAAATATGCTCATGTAACCTATTTTTTCAACGGCGGCGAAGAAAAAGCGTTTCCCAATGAAGATCGCTGCCTGATTCCTTCTCCGCGTGATATTCCGACTTATGATTATAAGCCTGCGATGAGCGCGCGGGAAGTTGCTGCTGAAATGCTTTCCCGTCTGAAATCCCGGAAATATGACATGATCGTGCTGAATTTTGCCAATATGGATATGGTCGGGCATACCGGCGTGCTGAATGCGGCTATCGAAGCCTGTAAGGTCGTGGATAGCTGTGTGGATGAGATTGTCCGGGAAATTCTTTCTCAGGACGGTGTGGCTCTGATTACGGCAGATCATGGCAATTCGGAGAAAATGATTGATGAAGCGGGTCATATTCATACTGCCCACACCACCAATCCGGTACCGCTTATTCTGGCGGATAATCAGCGCAAAAATATATTGCTCAGAAAAGACGGTATACTAGGCGATATTGCGCCTACTATTCTTGAAATCATGGGGCTTTCTCAGCCTGAAGAAATGACCGGCAGATCGCTGATTTCCGGCTGATTTGGTATTATTCGGCAATTTATAACTGAATATGATTATTTAGGCTTGACTCGCTCTGTCAATTGGTATAAGGAGGTTTTCCGATACCCTGAAAAATAGGTCAGCCTGACGGCGATGTATGTAACTCATTTATGAAAGGAGATTTTTTTTAATGGCGTTCAAACCCACTGTTGATGAAGACAAATGTGTTGGCTGTGAAGAGTGCGTAGATGTTTGCCCCGTAGAAGTATTCGAAATGCAGGGTGATAAATCCGTGCCGGTGAACGAAGATGAATGTCTGGGCTGCGAAAGCTGCGTGGAAGTCTGCGAAGCAGGCGCGATCACTGTCGAAGAACTCTAAGCAGTTGATGAACAATGCCTTCCCCGGTCCGCACCGGGGAACGGTTTATCCTGCTGATAGAAAAAGAACCGCCTCGATGATTTCCGTCATTGCTCCCAGCATATCTCCGGTAACGCATCCCATGCGCTGTTTATAAAACATCAGAATTATCACGGTACTGACGATAAACAGGAAATTCAGTTTTATTCCCTGATATCCGGCAAACAGCGATATTGCCGCAGGAATGATAAGTCCCCAGAATGCTGATAGTTTCAGGCGTTCTTCGAACAACGCGTGTCCCGTCCCGCCGCCGGGTCTGCCATATTCCAAGTATCTGAAAGCAAATAAAGTAGCCGCCCGTGAGTATGCCGGAACCATCAGCAGAATCAACATCCGATTCGCATCGAGTCCCAGAATGCCGACCCATTTGGCAGTCAGCACACACCAGACCGCCACCACGCCCATTGAGCCGACGCGGCTGTCTTTCATAATTTCAAGGGCTTTTTCTCTGGGACGATTTCCGTATAAACCGTCGGCAGTATCTGCAAGTCCGTCCAGATGCAGCGCTCCGGTGATCCAGATCAGCAAAATCACATCTGCCAGAGATATCGCAGGCTTTGACCCAAATTGAAGCAGGATATGATCACTGCCCGCAATGATGCCTCCGATGATCAGCCCGACTATCGGAAAAAACTGAATCATGGTTTTGGCTTCGAATGTTCCCGGTTTTCCGATGGGCAGGCATGTTAAAAATTGAATTGCGGAAATTA
>CAZMDM010000528.1:0-3217 GCA_964564775.1 uncultured Desulfonema sp.
TCCGTCATCCGCGCCGTAGGAATAGCAGAAAATTTCGAAATTTTTGCGATTATGCAGTTTGAACAAGCCTGAAACCAGATGTCCCACCGGATGATTGCGGAAATCGCCGGATAAGTAGCCGATGCGAAGTTTCCGATTAGCGGATGAATATTCGGGCAGATTGAATGAAAATCTCGGAACCGATCTGACTTTGCCCATCAGATGTTTTGCCCATGATTTTGCCACTGCCAGATTCCGGGCAGGATCCGCGTTCCAGATTACGCTCATCAAAGGCTGTTCCGCAGTTTTTTCACCGCTTTTCAAAGATAAGTCAAGAATTTCATCCACTTTTGCCGATAATCCCTGCATATCATCCCATGAACAGGTATAGACCAGACGATGATAGAGATTGGCAATGGCTCTGCGATGATCGGGCTGAATTTCCAAAACTTTGCGATAGCACCAGATTGCGCGCGGGTGATCTGTTGCCAGCGTATTTGCCATGTTGTAATACGCATCCGCAAGATTCGGATTGAAATTCACTGCCTTCTCAAAAAGTTCCATTGCCTCGGCAGCCCGATCCTGATTCTGCCGGATCATGCCCATTCCGTTATACGCGTCTGCATAATTCGGATCAAGCTCGGCAGCTTTCTGAAACACGGAAAATGCTTCTTCCCATTTGCCCTGCATTTTCAAAACCAGTCCGAGATTGTAATATCCGCTGGGCAGTGCCGGATCGAGATTAATAGCCTTCCGATAATGAAACTCGGCGGCATCATACTGTTCCAACTCATAAAAAATGATACCCAAATTGCTCTGATAGACAGCGGTGTTAGGAGAAAGTTCAATGGCTTTTTGAATCAGTGCAATCCCGCGCTCATGGTCTTTTTCCTGATGAACAAGCAATCCGTAAAGATGGAGTGTGTCCGCATGATTCGGATATTCCTGAAGTACCCGCTCATATATGGCTTTTGCCTGAGATAATCGCCCTGCCTGATGATGCGCGCACGCCTCCGTCAATGCCTGAGTCAGATCAATCCGGGAAAACTCAATAATTCTTGGCGATTGTCCCGAAGTATGCAACTGCCATGCGGTCTGATATGCTTGTTCGATATGAACGACCATGTTCCGCGTGTCAAAGACCCGCGATGTCAGGCGATATTTCGACAATCTCTGCCGGATTCTCAGAAGCTCATCGGGATTTGCAGCCAGTCTGACCGCAAGAGATTCATAATCCTGCAACGATTGACAGATCAACTCAGATAAGTCAGTTGCACTCAAAATACTTGAAGCCACGCGGGATGCAAAATGAGTTCCCTGAACCGTAATCACCGGAACGCCTGCCCAAAGCGCATCCGCAGTTGTAGCATGACCGTTGTAGATGACAGTATCCAGTGCAATATCTGCCAATGCCAGCCGTGCCAGATAGTCTGGCTTTAGAAGCACCTTGGAGGCAAATATCAGCCGCTTGCCTGAAATTCCTCTGATTTCTGCTTCATGCCGCAATCTGGCATGAGATGATTCTTCCCGCTCCGACAGCCACAGCACGCTGTCCGGTATCTGAGCCAAAATTCTCATCCACGCGTCGAAAATCTTCGGTTCGATTTTATACGGCTGATTGAAGGAGCAAAATACAATTCCCGATTCCGGCAATCCCGCGTCTTTTCTTAGCCATCGCTGATCCGAAATCGCCTGAGCATTGTCATACACCATATAGCAATCGGGCAGATACATGAATTTTTCGCTGTAAAATGCTTCATGCGCTTTGGGGCTGACGATTTTATCTGTCAGAATATAATCAAAAAACTCCGCGCCGCTGGTTCCCGGAAATCCCAAATAACCAATCTGAATCGGGGCAGGACGCAGTGCGCAGATCGCAAGCCGGTTATTCTTGGTATGCCCGCTCAGATCAAGCAGAATATCAATTCCGTCCTGACGAATCCTCTGCGCTGCCTGAAGATGCGTCATGGAATGAATGTCGGTAAAATGATCGCAGCTTTGAGCAATTTTCTGCTGCCAATCCGTAGGATCGGGTCCGCCATAAGAGTATGCGAAAATTTCGAATTTCTCCCGATGATGATGCCTGAAAAGTCCGAGAATCAGATGAGCTACCGGATGATTGCGGAAATCGCAGGATAAGTAACCGATGCGAAGTTTTGAGTTGGAAGAAGGCACAAAGTTATCAGGCACAAAGGCACAAAGTTCTTTTTGTCTCGCCATCATCTTGGAAATCTGAGAAGACCATGCCCGCGCCACCTCGAAGTTCAATTTGGGATCGGGCTGTCGTGAGAGAATATCGAACGGCGTTTCCGCAGGTCTGATGCCGCTATTCAGAGCGGCGATTGTCATGCGCCCAAGCTGCTGTGAATATTGAGCAAGTTTCTGCCATTGAAAAGTGGCTTTCAATTGGGATACCAGATATCCGCAGGCTTCTGCCAATTCCGGTTTGATGTCCAATGCCCGGATATACGATGCGATTGCTTCTTCGGATTTTCCCATTTCCTGATAAATCAGCCCTATATTGACATAAACCTCGGCAATTCGGGGATTCATTTCCGCACATTTCCGATATGCCGCAAGCGCGTCCTCGAGTTGTCCGAGTTCGCTTCAGGTATTTCCCAGATTGCTGTAATAGCTCGGGTTCTTCGGATTGATCTCAATGGAGCGGCGAAGCAGTTTTAGAGAATTTTCCTCATTGCCGAAAAAATGCTCCGCCACACCCAGCATCTGAAGTGCATCAGGATGATCGGGATAGTATGCCAGAATACGGCGATAACATTCGGCAGCTTCTGTCATCTTTCCGCTTTGCTGATATTTGATGCCCTGTTCCAGTTCAGTCTTGATATCGGGAGGCGTTTGTCCTTGCAATTTCAGAATCTTCTGCATATTCAGCATCGCGTCGCGATGATTCGGATTGATTTCCAAAGATTTACGATAACAGGACAGCGCCTCGTCATAACGCTTCAGCGCATGGTATGCCGCGCCCAGATTGCCGTAAAACAGAAAGCTGTTCGGAGCAATTTCAATGGCTTTTCGGATCAGCCCGATTGCTGTTTCATGATTTCCCTGCTGGTGATATGCCACGCCGAGCAGATGCAGTGCATCGGGATGGTTCGGAGATATTTTCAGAATATTTTCATATACCTGTTTTTCCGTGTCCAACTTACCGGACTGATGATAGCGGAATGGGGTTTCAAGCACATCTATATCCCGAATTTCAATTCTGTGCTCTATACAA
>CAZMDM010000529.1:0-3046 GCA_964564775.1 uncultured Desulfonema sp.
TTATCAAAACTGATTTCGTAATGCTTTGTACTGGTTTGTGGGGCTTCATTTTCCTACGGTGCGGAAAACACAAAAACATTTCCGGTGGGTGCGCTGTTCGCCATGTCGGGTCCTCAGGCGCGTTACGGCAAAGTGATGAGCCGCGGCGCTCAGATGGCGATAGATCATCTGAATGCTTCCGGCGGTGTGGACGGATATATGCTGAAACTGGAAATTACCGATTTTCAGAATGCGGATCTGAATCTTGCGCTTACCGGACTTCAGAAAATGATTGCCACAAAACATATCCCGTTCTTATTAAGCTCATTCAGCGCACCCACATTGGCAGCACAGCCGATTTGTGTCAATAATCGGATCGTTATTGTCAACGGCGGAGGATACAGTCCCGATCTTGCCAATAAACCGTATTTGTATAATATCCGGCTTTCCCAGTCCCAGATGATTCCGTCCATGCTCGGATATTTATGGGAAATCAATATTCGGAAACTGGGAGTGATTTATTTGGGCAGTCCGGCAGGTGAAATTCCGTTGAAAAATCATCTCAGACCGATATGGACGCAGATGGGCGGAACCATTGTCGCGGAAGAATCCCATCAGTTCGGAGCAACCGATTTCGGTTCTCAATTGAGCAAAATTAAAGCATCAGGAGCGGATGCGATTTACGGAATTTCATCGGGACAGGAACAGGCATATTTTATCAAACAGGCGAGAGAAGCGGGCATGAATATTCCGATCACGGTTACGGATTGGACCGATCATTATCAGACCATCACCGGCAAGGCAAGCGAGAATATTTATCTTCCTACAGAATATTTCGATACCGAGCGTGCCGATCCCATGACACAGCTATTTGTGAAAGATTATCAGAGCAAATGGAAAGAACTACCTGATTTTTATGCAACAAATTCTTAGGACGCGGTGTAGAACATGCTTCCTGACCTGATACGCCGCACGGTGAAGTCCGGCGGAAATCCTTTGAATGGCGAGGAGCTTGAAAAAGTCATAAAAGCAACCCCCTCATTCAAAACGCTCTACGGAGAGAAGCTGGTGCTGAATCAGGACGGAACCTGCCGGAAACCGATAGCTATTATGAAGATCGCTGACGGTAAAAAAACAATATTGAAGCAAATCGCCCCTGAATGATGCTTTGCCACTTTGTATGAAACGGAGAAATTGTTATGAGCGAAAAAATCAGAGTCCTGATTGCAGACGACCATGCGGTGGTCAGGGAAGGGTTCAGGAAAGTCTTGGAAGAACAGTCTGATATGACTGTAGTGGGAGAAGCCGGAGACGGAGTTCAGGCATTGAAGAAAGCCAAAAGTCTGACACCGGATGTTGCATTGATGGATATTGCCATGCCGGAGTTGACTGGGCTGGAAGCGGTCAAGCTTATCAAAGAAGCAGTGCCGACAACCGAAGTGGTGCTACTTTCCATGCACAACAAAGACGCGTATGTGCATCAGGCATTGGCTTCCGGTGCGAAAGGCTATGTGCTGAAAGCATCCCCCTCATCCGAAGTGGTTGAAGCAATTCGTAAAGTTTACAGCGGCGAGTATTTTCTGAGTTCCAAAATCAATTCCAAACTGATTACTTCGTTTCTGAAAAAACAGACCGAAAAACCAGTGGAAAGCGGCTATGACCTGCTTTCCGAAAGGGAGCAGCAGGTATTCCGCTTTCTGGTGGAAGGAAAAAGCACCTCTGAAATTGCCGATATTCTGTGCATCAGCACCAAGACGGTTGAAAAACACCGCGCGAATACCATGAAAAAACTCGATCTTCACAACATGGTCTCGATGGTCAAATATGCCATCAAAATCGGGATTATCGGTCCTGAATTGTGGGAAGATGTGTAGATCGGATTTTTTTGAAATATTTTGTTGTATAAATACAGTTGTCATTGATTTTTGCCAAAATATTCTGATTTTTTCACCAGAGGGGGACTGATGAAATCCGAACATAAAATCCTTGTGGTAGACGATGACCCGATTAATGTGGATATTCTTCGAGAGATGCTGGAAGATAAATATCAGCTTCAGGTAGCCAGAAACGGTGAGGAGGCTCTCAATATCGCCCCCACCTTTATCCCCGATCTGATTTTGCTGGACATTATGATGCCTGGTATTGACGGATACGAAGTCTGCCGGAGAATTCGGGCAAGCAACTGGTACAAATTTGCCAAAATTATTCTGGTCTCTGCCAAAGCCATGAAGGAGGAGCGGCTGAAAGGATACGAAGTCGGCGCGGATGATTATATTACCAAGCCCTTTGTCGAAGAAGAACTCGAAGCAAAAATCCGGGTTTATCTAAAACTGAAGAGTGCGGAGGAAGTGGAGAAAGTCAAATCCGAAGCATTGGCACGGCTCGAATCCGTGGTTCGGCACACACCGATGGTCGGTATCAAATCTTTTGATAAAGATGGAATTATCCGGCTTTGGAACCGGGTATGCGAAAAAATGTACAGTATCCGCGCGGAAGAAGTGATCGGGCTTCATTTTATGGAACTCCCGCTTGCAGAAAGTTCATTGGCTGCTCTCGGAAAAAATTTCGAGCATGTTGCGGAAACAGGTATGGCTGCACCTTCCCAGATATTCGAGATTCAGACCAAAATGAACGAATCCAAACAGGTGTATTCGACGATGTTTCCGGTATTCGAATCCGGGAGTGTGAAAGAAATTTTCAGCATGGATGTGGATATTACCCATCTGAAACAACAGGAATCCGCGCCTGTTACGAAACCGACATTGCAGGTTCTCGAAGGCGCGATCCGCTCGATGAGCCTGATGATGGAAGCCAAAATTTCCTATTACAGCGAGCATCAACGCCGCGTATCCGATCTTGCGACAGCGATTGCCGATCTGATCTGTCTTGAACCAGAAAAAGTAACAGCTGTCCGGCTAGCGGCAATAGTTCATGATATCGGCTATATGACCGTTCCGTCCGAAATTCTGCATAAACCGGGACCTCTTTCCGAAGCAGAACTGAATTTTATCCGAGCGCATTCGATGGCAGGATATATATTTCTCAAACCGCTCGAAAGCCCCTATCC
>CAZMDM010000530.1:0-9597 GCA_964564775.1 uncultured Desulfonema sp.
ACAAACGGCTGGTTCTGCGGGAATCTGCCCAATGTCCCAATGATGAGACAGATGCTTTCCGGGATATCCGGCGATATCGCTTTTTCAATACCAATAATCTGTGGGTGGATCTGAAATATCTCAAAGAACTGATTGCTCAGGAAGGTGTGATCCGTCTACCGATGATTCTGAATCCCAAAACACTGGATCCCAGAGATGATACCAGTCCTCCGGTATTTCAAGTTGAAACTGCAATGGGAGCGGCAATTTCCCTCTTTGACGGCGCGACTGCCGTAACAGTTCCCCGTTCCCGCTTTCTTCCGGTTAAAAAATGCGATGAACTGCTGCTGATCCGCTCGGATTTGTTCCGATTTTCTCTCAGAAATACCTTGGTTCCCAATCCGGATCGCGACTCTGACGAACTGCCCCGTATCCGTCTGGACAGCAGGTATTACGGCAAGACCGATCTGTTTGACCAAAGATTTCCCCAAGGCGTTCCGTCTCTGCTGGAATGCAGTGCGCTCACGATTGACGGAGATGTGCGATTCGAACAGAATGTGAAACTCAGGGGTAGAGTCCGCATTCGAAATACCAAGACGAATCAGGCAGTGATCAAAGCCGGATCCGTCCTGGAAGGTGATATCGAATTTTAATCCGCCAGTCTGGGATAATTTCCCAAATCTCTGACATAACTGTCAAAATCTTTTTCCGATAAAAATCGTGAAATCATGTCGGCAACCATATCTGCGGTATCGATATGATACGCACCGTCGTCACCGGGTCCGGCAAGTTTTTTCGAATTTTCCACAACCATCTGCAACGCGTCTGCGCTAATGTCAACGTTGGCATTGATCGTAAGAGTTTCCTTTTCCATTGCTTATTCTCCTCCCCTCTGTTTGAATCGTAATATCCTCCCGGCAAAGAGATGCATCAGGTATGATCCTGATTGCGGCATACCCGAACATATTTCCGAGAATATCCATATTGCCGTTCTTCTCCCCCCTGAACTGAGAGATGCTGTCAGGATGAACTCTGACTGATGCTTTTTTACCTGTGATATTTGCCGATACCATTATAGCAATGGTTTTGTCCAGAAAAATTTCCGACAGAACCAGATGACCGAATGCCGGATGATAGGGTCCAGCAAGAATATTTGTTTCCGATTCAAGATCGGAAGATGCCTGAAGCCCCATGCGGATCACCATAATTTTTTTTTCCCGAAACAGAAGATACAGTTTTTTGACACAGGATATGGCGTGTTTCAGTGATAAGGGCTGATAGCGTCCCTGGCGATACCATCTTGCGAGCAAACTGCCTTCGATCACAACTGTCGGATAAATCCGCACAAATTCTGGCCCGAGAGCCGCAGTCTGTTCTCCGCTTTCCATAATACGATCATCATTGTCTCCGGGAAGCCCGATCATCATCTGGATACCGAGCCGATAGCCGTATTGTTTTACCAGTGCGGCTGCCATCCGGGTATCTTCGGCAGTATGTCCTCGAAGAGATAATTTCAGAACCTCATCATTCATGCTCTGAGCGCCGATTTCGATCACGGACACGGAAAAATTTTTCAGCAAATCCAGACTTTGCCGTGTGATGGTATCAGGACGGGTGGAAAATCGGATGCTATGAACTGTGCCATCATCGATATATTTCTGAACTGCCGATAGCAGGCGCAAAATCTCATTTTCGGGCAATCCCAGAAAATTTCCGCCGTAAAACGCGATTTCGGTATTTGCGCGTGCTGCACGTTTGTAAGTCAGAAACTCTCCGATCCGGGATCGGATTTCAGTGTCGGAAGGAATTGCGGCAACTGTGCCGGTTATGGTGTTCTGATTGCAGAACGCACAGCGATGGGCGCATCCGGCATGGGGAATAAAAATCGGAATAATAAAGGGTTTTTCAGAGTTCTCCGCCCGCGCGGAGCACTTCGAGGGCTTTTCGAGCAGCATCTTGTTCTGCTGTTTTTTTGCTTTTGCCGATTCCTTCTGCCTGAATGCCGCAGACATCGATTCGGGAAATAAAGGTTTTGTCATGGTCGGGTCCGCTTTCCTGAATCACCTGATAGGTGGGCATGGGCTTATGATGTACCTGAACCAGTTCCTGAAGCTGACTTTTGTAATCCTGATTTGCACGGGGAATAGTTTCCGAATGAATCAGTTTGGCAAAACATCGCTGAATCGCTTTGTACGCGGCATCGAATCCGCCATCCAGATACACGGATGCAAATATGGCTTCCAAAGCATCTGCCAGAATCGAATTTTTCTCCTGCCCGTGAGTCTGAATTTCGCCCCTGCCCAACTCGAGACAGTTGCCAAGATTCAGTTTTCTTGCAATATCTGCCAATTGCGATTCATTGACCAGATTTGCCCGCATCCGGGAAAGTTCTCCTTCGGGCATATCCGGGTAAGCTTTCATCAACAGATCCCCCACCACCAGATTGACCACTGCATCTCCCAAAAATTCGAGACGCTCATTGTCTCTGAGATGCTGATGCGGATGCTCGTTCACAAAAGAACTGGGACGACAGGCTTCGCTTAGCAGGGATTTATTTCTGAAATGATAGGAAAGTTTCTGTTCTATAAACGAATACGGCATAATCTGATTCAGTATCCGAGTTTTAATGCCAGATTATCATAAATTTCATCGGGAACGCTAAAATTACCTTTGGCAGTTCCCATCCGAATATCAGGTTTTATCGCACCGTGAAAGTCCGTGCCGCCGGTCATCATCAGCCCGAAATGGTTTGACATATCGGCATAATAAGATATATAATTCGGATATTGTTCGGGATAATATACTTCAAGTCCTTCAAGCCCCATATCTTTCAACACCACAATCAGCTTTTCAATCGGATCAGTCGGATCCAGCGCCCTGACCAGAATCGGATGCGCCAACACCGCAACACCGCCGCTGTTTCTGATGGCAGCAATGGTTTCATCACAGGGAAGACGGTATTTTTCCACATAAGCAGGTCCGCGCCTGCCGATATACTTGTCAAATGCTTCATCTATCGAGCGGACATACCCTTTTTCCATCATCAGCTTGGCAATATGCGGCCTTCCGATCTGAGCATCTTTGAACCGGTTCTCAAGCTCCGACATCGAAATTTCAATGCCCAAGTCCTGAAGTTTTCGAAGCATCTGAGGGTTCCGGTTTTTTCTCGCGTCTCTCAGTACAGAAAGCTTGGAATTCAAGATCGGATCATCTCTGCGAACACCGTAACCCAGAATATGAAGACTTCCGAAGCACGGATAATCCGGCGGAGAACCTGCACTGATTTCCACGCCGCTGACAAAATTCAGCGATGCCGGAATACCGATACGGAATGCGGTTTCACAGCCTACGAGGGTATCGTGGTCGGTGATGGAAATGGCTCTGAGTTTCAGATTTTCGGCAGTTTCAAGCAACTGCGCCACCGAAAATGTGCCATCTGACGCATCAGAATGAATATGAAGATCAATCCCCACCGATTTACAGTCCGAGCGCTTTTTCCATAGCTTCTTCTTTGGTTTTGCAATCAATACACTGTGCTGTAACCGGACGGGCTTTGAGTCTTTCGACCGCGATATCCTCACCGCAGGTATCGCAGATGCCGAAAGTGCCGTCTTCGATACGTGCCAGAGCTCTTTTGATCTTTTTAATCAGCTTGTGTTCTCTGTCCCGGATCCGAAGCAGAAAATTACGATCCGACTCAAGAGATGCACGATCTGTAGGATCAGGGAAGTTTTCCTTCTGAGATGACATGCCCGATACGGTATCTTCTGCCTGATTCAATAATTCCTGAAGCTGCTGGGTCAACAGGTCTTTAAAATATTCCAAATCCTTTTTTTCCATAATATATTCCTATACATCAGGGTTTGGGAATCTTAAGTTTAAGAAGATAAATATACGATAATTTTTACCCGATGTAAAGATGAAAGTGGAAGAAATCGGAAATTATAAAAATGCGTGCATCACCCCGTGACATCGGCAGGCAGTACTGAACAGTATTGCCTTTTCCGAGTGCCTGACCTGCTCGAGCGCATCGGACAATGCCTGAGGCGTATATCCGCCGATTCCGGGTGCAAGCTGCCTGCTTCTGACCACTATCGATGTGAATTTTTCATCTGAAAGAGATTCCAGCAGTTTATACAAGGTACCTTTCCGCGCCTCTCGGGTAAATGTGCATATTTCAGCCGGCTCCGGGCAGTTATCCGGGCAGATAAAGTCTGCATAACTCATATACACTTCTCCTGTTTTACCTGTCATGGGATTGGGAAGGCAGGAGATGATTTCGGACGGAACAGGAATCTGCCGGAGAGATATCTGCTGTTTTATCCATTGATATGCCAGATGAATCGGCACGGATGGGATTATCATATCAGGGAGATCACTGCTTTTCAGCATCGCCAGATACTCGACTCCGTCTGAGCAGACCGCTCTGAATCCGTTTTCCTCTGCCTGCTGACATACTGTCATATCTTTGTCTATCAGCAGAATATCCGCATGATCCGACAATATCCTTGCTGCTCTGATTCCGAATCTGCCCGCGCCGATGATCCGTATTTTTTTCATCTTATGCTGCCGAAGGTTTCATTGCAAGGTGGATCACATAGACAATCGCGGCAGTGCCGGCAATCAGCGATATTGCAAAGAATATCATGGGCGAATACTGCGCGTGAACTTCAAGGTTGGCAGGTGTGAAATAGGGTTTCAGATAAGCCGATCTGAGCATATCCCGCATCAGCACCATCAGAAAGACCAGTAAGACAGTAACCGTTGCAGATGCCCATACCTGCCGGCGGATTCCCAGAAACAGTGCGCTTACTGCCAGTACCATGCTGAGCAGAAATATTGCCGTATGCGGCTGTCCCTCGCCCAGAAACAATCTGGCAATTTCTTTGGGAAGGCTCATCTGAAACCAGAATCCGATAGCGATCTGGGCAAGCGTGGCATAGACGAACCAGTTCATTCCGCGATGAATATTGCTTTTGCTATGCGGATGATCTTTTTTCAAGGTCCATACGATTGCCACGAAAAGTCCGCCGACTGCCAGAGATGCCGCAATAAAATGCAGATATCTGGGCAAAAGGCTTATATCCCGGAAATTCAGCAGAGTTCCGTCAGACTTGTCGAAATATGCTGTCCATGAAGACGGATCGAGCATCAGCGTCATGTTATTGCAGAAAAAAAACGCTATCCAGAGAAATAGGATTGCTGTGATGCCGATCATATATCTGCGCGATGCGTTGTCAAAATCGAATTTGTAGTGATATGCCGCATAATAGGCAATGATGAGCAACGCGATCACCGACAGCCACCATGCTGCCATCATCTGCGAACTGACATATACGAATTGCCCGTAAATCACCTGCAGAAACAGAAACGGCACAAGCCCGAAGTTGATGGCAAGAGAGATGATGTAGGTCAGTTTGTCGGACATATCTTTTTCCAGCCCTGTTTCGGAGGTTTTCAGACGCGGATTCAGAAATGCGATGATACTACCGCCGACCATGATATTCATCAGCAGAAAATGAATGGTCAGTGTCGGAATTCTCAATGCGTCAAACCATACTGCCGCAACAGGAATAATGTCATAACTCGGAATCAGTTCCATAAATTTTCATCTCCTATTCTCATTTTTATCACATCCACCCGCCGATCAGCAGAAACGGCGCCCAGTATGCCGGATGCCCGAACTCGGATGTTTTCAGAAGCTTGATCTGAGCCTGTCTGAGTGATTCTGCTTTGGAAATTCGGGGGTTTCGGATGCTCTGGTAAAATTCGGTTACCAGTCTCGATGTCGAAGCATCATCAATAAACCATAAGGTTGCCAATGCGCTTCTGACACCGGCTTTGACTGCAACTCCGGCAAGCCCCAGAGCCGCACGATCATCTCCTACCGCTGTCTGACACGCGCTCAACGTCAGCAGTTCCACAGGTTCCTTGCGGAATTCGCTCAAACGGATCAAAGTTTCCAGCTTATCCATTGTCAGTTTATCATCATGCGTCAGCAAAAAAGTTTTTTTCGGGTCATTGTCAAACTGACCGTGAGATGCAATATGAACAATCGAATACGGAATGCTTTTAAATGCCTGTTCCATGCCGACAACCGTGAAGGTTTTATCCCGCAAAATATTGGATTCATAAAGCGCATGAACTGCCTGAAGCTCATAATTCACATTGGGCAGCGGCGAAAAGCCCTGCACCGATTCCGTTAGTCCGCTCAGCAGCAGTTTTACCTGCCGGCGTTCCAGAGGTTTCGGATCGGTCAGCGTAAGCCCCGGTGTAACTGCAATCGCATATTTTTCGATCAAAAATTTTTCACCGTCATGAAGAGACGACATCGGTACAGTCCGCAAAGGACCATCCGGCACAAACACCAGAGTTTTTATATTTCCGCGCCCCAATTCTTCCTCCATCGGACGAATCAGATAGTCGTAAAGCTGCCGGGCATTCCGCAGAAAGCGGCTATAGGGATTTTCCAATTTTGCACGGAATACCCGGATCATTTCTGTCAGTTCATCGGCTTTCAACGCAACCGTGAAGCGCTTTATCCTGTCCGGCAGAGTAAGCAGAAGCTCGGTGCGATCCGGCAGCAGAATCGGATAAATCGCGGCAGCATTCGTATTATAAAACTGATCTATCGAACTATTTCTCAGATGAAGTGATGTAACACATTCATCCTGAAAATAATCCTGAAGCTCGAAATTTTTCAACTGCTCAATGACCCCTCTGGCTTCTTTCAGATCATCCTCGATCTGCTTCTGCTCTGTCAGTACCGCGCTTCGCTGAAGCAGAAGATCAGCCAGATCGAAATAGATCGGACCCACAATATCCCGAAATGATAAACACGATCCTTTTCGGCATCCCAGCGACATATCCTGACGGATCGCTTCGAGATTCCGAATGGCAAGCCGATATGAGGAAATCGCGCCGTTTCGATCCCCCGCCAGTTTCAGCAGTCTTCCGATCTGCCATTGCCAGCGATACAAAATTTCGGGCGAATCAACTTCCTGTGCGACAAATGCGGCTTTCCGAGCCGAAGCGAGCGACTCGTCATAGCATTTCTGCTGTTCATACACTTTCGAAATATGCCCCAGTGAATAGGACAATGCCCGCAAATCACCTATCTTTTCTGATATTTCTTTTGCAGATATAAGCAGCGAAACATCAGAATCCGATAGTTCCGCGGCTGCAATCAGCAGATAGATTTTCTCATGGCTGTCTCCGAGAGAGCGGATATGCTCAATAGCCTTGTTCAGAAGCGTATCCTGATTTTTTCCGATTTTGCGACAGACGGCTGCTGCACGGATCAGGGATTTGGCACAGAGTTCGGGATTTTTGCCTTCGGACAGTTTCGCACTGTCAAGATACGCGGATAACGCGGCTTCTTCGTCCTTTTGTGCAGAAAGTACTTCGCCTTCGCAATATTTCAGAAACGCGGGCAGATCGGAATCAGGCATTCTCTGCACCAGTTGAATGCCTGTTTTGACAGATTCTTTTGCTTTTTCAGGCTCATGTCCGAACTGATATAAGATTGCATAAATCCCGGCAATTTTTGCTTTCTGAGCATTGCTTCCGCCAGTCCGGGCAAGCGTATCTGCCGCTCCGATAGTCTCTATCGCTTTGGGATAATACCCGGCAAGGCGATATGCCTCGCTCATCCGAATCAGAGCATCAATCTCAGCAGAAGTCTGCCCCGATTTCCGAAACTTTTCCGCATCAGCCTGCCATCGCTCAACGGCTTTGAGAAAATTCCCCCGCCGGAATGCCGAATCTCCCGAAGATAACGGCAATTCCGAAGCCGAGAGCGCGTGAACCTGCAAAGTAAAAAGCATCATACACAGAATAAACCTTTGCACTTTGCACTTTGCACTTTGCACTGTAGTTTTCATTACAGTTTGTTCATCCATTCTTCAAGGCGGTCAATGTCTATATTGCCGGGCTGTTTTTTCCGCATTTCGGCAATCAGCAGCTTCATTTCGGCAAACTGATCGTAGTCCGCAAACACGCTGAACATATAAAGCTCCGGTGTAATATCTCCGGCATCCGCATCTTTGAGCATATCCTGATAATTCTGTTTGGCAGCAGCAATCATCTTCTGCTCGGCTTCGCTTAACAATCTGGGCGAAGCCTGAGACGCTTTCTTCTCACCTCTGGCAATTGTCGAACCTGTACGCTGTAGCCTTGACGGATCGAGATTATCGGAAAGAAGAACGATCTGTCTGGCTTTTTCCGTATCCATCATGACGGCTTTGGGCTGAACCGAAGAATTCTGAGATTCTCCCTGCTTTTCTCCAGCTTTGAAATTACCGGGACCTTTCCACGTCTCTTTGCGTCCGCTTCTCAGATACACGATCTGAACAAAACTATCCGCAGACAGAGAAAATATATCTCCCTCATATACCTTCATAAAATTACGGACATCCGATGGTTTGCTATCTGAAGCCGACTGATAGCTAACTTTCCCGCTTACCTGAGTAACCATTCCCACTTCGGATGCCGCATAAGTTGAGATCGGAAGAACAATCAGAAACAACAACGCGGACAGAATCAGATACTTTTTCATAAAACAACCTCCCGTTAAAAGCAGTGTAAAATTCAAAATGCAAAGTGTAAAGCGCATTTTGCACTTTACATCTTGCATTGTATCTAATATCTCACGTTACACAGCAATTTTCAAGGGCTGTATTTTCTGCCGTTCCGAAAAAATCCGATAACACCCGAATCGTCAGCATGATCTTGTTTTTTCACGCGCCTCCGACCATCGCTGTCAGGTCATCTATCATGCTTTTCATTTGTTCCGCTCTTCCGTTCAGCTGCCGGGAGGTTGTTGCAGCGCTTTCGGCAGTCATTGCATTGCGCTGGGTTGCCTGATCCATTTCCGAAATGGCTTTATTCACCTGTGCAATTCCCCGTGCCTGATTATCGGAAGCGGTTGCCACCTGATCTATCAGCAGCCGGATATTTTCCGCGCCTTCAGCCACTGACTTGAATGTCTGGATGGTATCTGCCGCAATCTGCTCGCCTGCTTCGATTTTTTGGATATTGCCCTCGATCAGTGCGGAGGTGTTGCGGGCAGCTTCCGCGGATCTTAAGGCAAGATTTCTGACTTCGTTGGCAACAACGGCAAATCCCGCGCCGGCTTCTCCCGCGCGGGCAGCTTCGACTGCGGCATTCAGCGACAACAGATTGGTCTGAAACGCAATTTCATCAATCGTGCGGACAATTTTGGAGGTTTCTTTACTGGCTTTGGTGATATCTGTCATCGAATTCATCAGATTCATCATGAATGTATCTGTTTTTTTGATAAGCATCAGTGCATTTCCCACAATGTTTCGGGTCTGATCCGCATTGCTGGCATTCTGGCTGGTAATGGATGACATTTCTTCGAGAGACGCGGATACCTGCTCAAGAGACGCGGCTTGCTCCAGCGATCTTGCTGCCAGAGAATTGCTGACCTCAGTTGTCTTTACAGCAGTGAAAAGCACATCGCACTCACAGTCCGCAAGATTGACGATAATATTTTTCCACGGACGGGTAATCGAGCGTGAAATCATAAAACAGACCGCAATTCCCAACATTCATACAGTTCCTATGAAAATCACCAGCTTTGCAAAGCGATATGAG
>CAZMDM010000531.1:0-3817 GCA_964564775.1 uncultured Desulfonema sp.
AAAACAACGTTTGATGTTATAGTAAAAAGGATGTTGCAGGGAGAACGGAAAGAAGGGGAAAGAGATCAGTTTTTAGAAAGGGAAAGCTTTCCGGGTTATGGTTGACACGAGTAAATCGGATCAGATTTTGGCTATAGGGGCATGGGCCGACTATTCTTAATAACAATTCGCTATCAAACATTAAAATTAACTGCCTAAGGTGAAAGAATATAATTTCACCTTACTATCCGATTTCCCCTCCCCCTTTAACGAGAGAGGGAAATATTCACATTACGCGTTCTGCATCTCACAAGCCATGATGGTATGTTTGCACAGCACGGATGTCGTAATCGAGCCTACGCCGCCGGGAACCGGGCTGATTTTGCCGACTATCGGTTCTGCCTGAGCAAAATCCACATCGCCGCAGTATTTGCCGGGATTGTCCGGGTCCGGATTGATGCCCACGTCAATCACCGTCTGTCCAGCTTTGAAGAAATTTCCTTTGAGCATTTTTGCCTTGCCGACTGCCGCAATCACGATTTCGCCTTCCTGACATACTCCGGGCAGATTTTCGGTGCGGGAATGGCAGATTGTTACGGTGCCGTGTTCTCTGAGCAGCAGCATTGCCAGAGGTTTGCCCACGACCAGAGAGCGCCCGACCACCACGCATTTTTTGCCTTTGATCGGGATGTTGTAAAAGTGCAGCATTTCCATACATGCGCTGGGCGTGCAGGGGGGGAATCCGGTAGCATCATCGGTGAACACTTTTGCCGCGCCGTTGGTGGTGAGGCAGTCCACGTCTTTTTCAACCGGAATCAGAGTTCTGATCTTGCGCTCGTTGAGGTGCTTGGGCAGCGGAGAAAACATCAGAATACCGTTCACGTCTTTCATTGCGCCGACTTCGATCACGGCTTTTTCAAAAGCTGCCTGATCTATGGTTTCCGGGTATTCGAATACCTGACAATCCATGCCTACGCCCGCGCAGGTTTTTTTTGCGCCGCCTTCGTAAAACAAATCATCGGGACGTGCGCCGACACGGATAATGCCGAGTTTCGGGGTCTTGCCTTTTGCCTTCATTGCCTCGACCCGTTTGATCATGTCTGCCTTCATCGCATCTGCAACCGGCTTTGCTTTAAGAACTTCTGCCATTGTGAGTGTTCCCCCTTGTTATTTTGAAAGTTTGGAAATGACCAGATTCAGTGTTTCATCCGCAATTTTGCAGCCGTCATTGACCAGACGATCCATTTCTTCTCTGCAGGATTTGACGAAATTCTGATCTTTGATGGTGTTGAGGTTGATGATCACGTTGAGTTTACCGGAAATCAGAGCGGCTTTCATAAATACCACGCCGCAGCCCACATCGGAAATCGCGAGCATGGTTCCGATCTGTCCCATGCGCTGATGAATTTTGATGCCCTCATAAGCCTTACGCATAATTTCCATGGGAACGGAACACGCGGTTTTGGAGCATTGCTCCATGGTCTCTTCTTTGAACTTGATTTCTTCCGGCGTGCTTTTCGGAAGACCGTAAGCTTTGGACAGAGGCTCGAACACTTCCGCATCTTTGTCAACCAGAGCTTTCAGTTCGGAGATGACTTTGTACCCTTTTTCAAGCAGTTCTTTGACTTCGGGTTCGACATCCGCATATTTTTTCTTGCCGAGTGTGAGATTGCCCACCATGTTGGAAAGCGCCATGCCGATTGCGCCGCCCATTGCCGCTGCTCCGCCGCCGCCGGGAACCGGAGCTTTTGACGCCAATACTTCGATAAACTCGCTACAGGATTTGTCCACCATTGATGCCATGCTTCAATCTTCCTCCTTATTTGGGTTTCATTATGCTTAAAAGCGTTGTCAACGCCCTACACTTTACAGAGAGTTTTGTCAAGGGGAAAGCGGCTATTGTTTCAAACGTTTGATTTCAAAGGAAATGTCTTTACAAAAAATATCGTCATGCCGCAGCTCGCTATCTGCTTTGTTTCGGAAAAAATTCTTGATTTTTTGTGTTATCAGATATATATCTCATAGAGTAGCAAGGATTTGCCGACAAATATGCACAATTGCATAATGATCGGAAAAAACGGGTTAAGGATAAAAATGTCGGATCAACGGATAGAATTAATCAATCATTACAGGCAAAAAGTGATATCTGCCAGTAAGGAATCAAGCAAGAAAGAAGCATTCAAGGATTTGCTCAATCGTCTTTACTACGGAGAAAAAGAAATCGAGCGGATCATTGATAAAATCAGCAGCGGCTCCGAAGCATCTGTTCTGAATATTCCGCGAAAGGACAAACTGCACAAAGGCAGTGCGGATACGCTTTACAACAAAATTATTATCGAATTTGAAAATGATCTGAAAGCAACGCTCAGACATGCCAAAGAGCAGTTGGCAGGTTATCTGCTCGGACAATTCAATTCCGGTGAAGGGTACAATTTTACGCTGATTGCTTCCGATTGCATCGTTTGGAAAGTATTTTCTCCCGATGTTTCGCAGCTTGACAAATTGGAAAATCTGACAGAGGACGAATTGAAGCTGAATGAAGTGGATTCGGCTTCATTTGTCCTTACGGAAAGTAACGCGGAAGAGTTTTATTACTGGATTGACCGTTTTCTTTTCAAAGAACAGAAACAACGGGCAACCCTCAAACGCATCGAAGAATCCTTCGGGCATCAGAGCAATGTATTCATTGAATCATTCCGAGAGATGATTAAGCATTTCAACGATGTAAAAAAATATGGTGAAGTTCAAGTATCTTATGAACAATGGAAAAGATTTCTTTCGATTGCTTATGGCAGTTTCGATGACAGCGAAAACAATTTTCTCATTCATACCTATCTGAGCATATTTTCGAAAATGCTGGCATACGCGGTGGTCAGCAATGACGATTACATTGACGAGGATGAGTTGAAGGGCATCATCAATGGCAGCATCTTTGACAGATACAATATTCGGAATTTTGTCGAAAATGATTTTTTCCACTGGATCAGCCAAGACAGAAATTTCAGAGGATTGAAAAAGGTTTTCCGAGTTATCGCGCAGGAAATTTCTTCTTATGATTTCAATAATGTTGATGAGGATATTCTCAAAGGAGTTTATCAGGAACTGATTGACCTTGACACCCGACATGCGCTGGGTGAATATTATACCCCGGACTGGCTTTGCGAAAGAGTCGTCAATGAATTTCAATTCAAAGCAGGCGATAAAATCTTAGACCCTGCCTGCGGCAGCGGCTCATTTCTCAGAGCGATCATTCATCGGATCAGAAAACTCAATCCCGAAAGCACGGTTGAGGAAATCAGCAACAGCGTTTACGGAATCGATATACACCCCTTAAGTGTTCAGATAGCCAAAACCACATTGCTGCTTGCTTTGGGCAGAGAAATTACCGGAGCCAGAAAACCCGTTCAAATCAATATTATTTTAGCCAATACTCTGCTTGCCCCCGAAGGCGTGGAAAATCTCTTCGGCAGAGAATTTATCATGCACATTGACCAAAACAAACTTCACCTTAAGACAAAAATTTTCGAAGATGTTCATCTGTTTGATGAAGCTCTTGAAATATGTGAGGATTTAGCCGAGCAGTCGGTGCATAACAAAAAGGAAAGCAAGCAGAATTTTGAAAACAGCCTGATTCGCAGATTCGGAAATCAGAAGCCTGATTCGCAGGTCATTGACAGCTTTTATCAGATTTATGAGTCGCTTAAACTGGTAAAAGAAAAAGGAAGAGACAGTATTTGGAGATTCATCTTGCAGAATCTTTATAAGCCATATTTTTTAAAGGAAAAATTTGATTATATCATCGGTAATCCGCCATGGTTCACCTACAGCTCGATCAAAA
>CAZMDM010000532.1:0-5850 GCA_964564775.1 uncultured Desulfonema sp.
ATGCGGGGCAGTTTGGCAAGATGTGGATTTGCCAGCCAATACGGGCGTCCTCCAGGATTGAGTTTTTCCATGTCTTCCACGCCTGCCAGCTTGTCATGGGCATCAAGATACACAATCAGGCGCAGCGCGCCGGGTCCGATGCAGATAATTTTTGCCGGATCAAATGGCACGGTAACGCTTCTGCCTGTCGTATCGACAATATCGAGCGTTTCCGCCAATGCCAAATTTGCAATGCCTATCAGAATCAGACATAAAATTATAGTTTTTTTCATATTTTTACTCCGCTCAATATTCGAATGATACTGCCAGAAGCATTGTGAACGGCGCGCCGGCATAGTAACTCGTGCTTCCTGCCCGAGAATCATCACTCGCGTTGACATTGGATATATACTGCTTGTCGAACAGATTCTGAATCTGCAAAGACAGCTTCAGCGTATCGCCGCAGGATCTTATTTTCCGTTTGTAGCTGAGATTCAAGTCGGCAGTGATAAAATCATCGATCTTTTCTTTATGTTCGACATCTCCGTAGCGTTCTCCCATGTATCGCAGCATGGGAACGATTTCAAATGATCCGTAAGTATAGATCAGCCCGGTTTTCACCATCCACTCCGGCGTATCCACTACCTGATTTCCATCGGCATAAAGGGTTTTGCCCTGATAGATGAGATCATCAGAATATGTCAGAGAGGTATAGGTGGGATTGAAAAAAATTGTCAGGTCTTTGGAAACAAAGAAATTCATCTCCAAATCCACCCCATAACCGCTTGCTTTTCCGATATTCTGCTGATAGCTGAGATTCACACGGGGATCATAAATTGTGGTCAGAAGGTTATCGTGTTTGGCATAAAACACCGCCGGCATCAGTTCGAAACGCTCGGTCCGATAACGCAGACCCAACTCGGCATTGTCGCTGATTTCCATATCATAGCCCTTGAACAGGTCATTCAAAGTAACACCGGCTTTCTGAAAAGTGCTTCGGTTGCTGTTATAAATATTGATGATCGGCACATAGGAATAGGGGCGGATGAAATTTCTGCCGTAACTCGTATAAAGGTTGAGAGCATCTGTAAGCTTGTAGCCCAGCCCGACAGTAGGCAAAATTTCATCGTATTCCTTGGACTCCCGATCCAGATCAGATGCGCGAACCAGATTGTATGTCGGCGCGGCAGACAAAGACCCCATAGTTGCCGGGTCCTTGTAGTAAAAATATTTCAACCCGACCTGCCAGTCGAATTTATCAATGGTTCCGCCCAGTTTGAGAAATGGGCTGTGAACCGTGCCATCTCCATCGTTTTCGGTATAAATCCCATATCCTTTGTAAGCAAAAGATACCGGATCGTAATTCTGCGTCAGAATGCTCATTTTGTTGATTTCATACGCATAACCGACAGATGCCAGAAACTGTCCGAATTTCGAATCAAGCTGGGAAATCAGACCATATCTCTCGATATCTCTGATCCTTTTTTGAATCATGCCGCCCTGAGAACTGCTTCCGCCCAGAATTTCGGTATCTTCTTTGGAATAATAGGGTTTGACAGAAAACAAGAGCGTATCGCTGAACGGTATGGTGATGACAGTCAGAATATCCGTGTTCACATAATCGCCGCTGTTATACCCGTAATAATTGATGTCTTCGCTTTTCACACCGGTCAGGCGGCTGTTGTAATCCTTGTCATAATTGGCACCGAGATTCTGAGTTTCGCTGTACGTCAGACTTCGGTACAAATCCTGCGACAGATCATTGCGATTGAAAAACACTTTGACGCTGCTTTTGTCGCCCACCGGCTGTTTCAGCATGAGATTGACATTGTTTCGGGGACCCAGGCTGCCATCGCCCTTCCATTTGTCCGCGTCCGTGTATGAATACGACATGGACAGACCCGTACGGATATTCGGAATCTCGCCGGTATCCAAGCGCAGAAATGTCCGGCTGTAGCTGTCTGCACCGAAGCCCTGACTGAGATTCACGCCGAATTTCTCTTCGGGCCATCGGGGTTTGAGTTCGATTGCGCCGCCTCTGGCGCCGACACCTGTGCCGAAATCTGCGGGAACAGCACCTTTATACACCGCAATGCTCTGAATATTTTCAGCATCATAAACATATTCCCGAGGTCCCATCGGATTTCCGCCCCAGTTGGGAACGCCCTCGACTGTCATCGAACCCAGAAAACCTCTGACCCCGCGAACCCGGACACTGCGCTGTTCCGCCGACAATCCGTAAGGATCGGAGCTTTCTACACTGATTCCGGGAAGAATATCAATGGCTTCGTAGATACTGATCGCTCCCTGCGCGCCCTGAATCTCCATGCCTTTTTTGGTAATTTCACTGCCCGTATAAACGGTTTCGCTGGTCTGCTTGGTCGGTGTAATCAGCTTTTCTCCGGTAACCACCACCTCTTCGAGATGGCTTACCGTGTCATCTGCCTGTGCCGATACTATTGTCAGGCAGAATATAAGCATTGCCATTATCACGATTTTTTTCATCTTTTTCACCTCGCTAAATATTCGGATGCCAAGAAAGGCTCCGAAAATAAAAAAACGCCATAAAGGTAGCTGTTCTTTCAGCTTGTTACACCTTCATGGCGTTATAATTTTCTGATTTTGTGATGAAGTTTATAATACTGAGGGATTCATTCCCTCGGGTTGAGAAAAATTATTTTTCATAATTTGCTGCGGATGTCAAGGGCTTTTTCGTATTGTTCTTTCAAAAAAATTATGATCCGGTCGCGCTTCGGTTTTGTCCGAACCGGTCTATTTCGATACCGATTCGGAACCGGAAAAATATTTTTTCAATTCCTCCGCAGTCATCCGTTCAGGAGTTGCTGACATTCGTTATGCCGGTTTGTCTCCTTCG
This sequence comes from uncultured Desulfonema sp., assembly GCA_964564775.1. Classification (GTDB taxonomy): domain Bacteria; phylum Desulfobacterota; class Desulfobacteria; order Desulfobacterales; family DYRC01; genus DYRC01. The sequence goes on from CAZMDM010000532.1 coordinate 2,855, forward strand.
ACACGATATCATTCCATCACCATAATCACCACACGGCGATTTTTGGCGCGATTGCGTTCACTGTCATTTCCGACAACAGGCTTGCTTTCTCCGTAGGAAAAGGTGTTGATCCGATGAAGCGGGATTTCATACTTGTCATGCAGATAGCGTTTGACCGCGTCTGCCCGATCCTGTCCCAGCTTCAGATTATACTTTGCAGAACCGAGATTGTCGGTATGCCCCTGAACTTCGAGATACACATTTTTGTTCTCTTTGATCAGAATATCGGCAAAATTGTCCAGAGCGGCTTTGGCATCCGCAGAAAGCTCCGACTGATTGAAACCGAATGAAACCGATTCTTCGGATAGTATTGCCTCATACAAGAGCTTTCCTTTGACATGACCGCCTTCCTGTGCGCGGGCAAGCGCGTCTTTGACCAGATTCAACTGCGTGGTCTGATCCGCTACCGAGTCTTTCAAGCCTTTGAGATCGTCCCGTGTCGCATTGACCTCCTGCCTGACATCGGACACTTCTTTCTGAAGCTCGCTGATATTGCCTTCCATCTGGGTTCTTACCAGACCGATGCCGGATACCAATGCTTTGTCCACCTGCTTATCCACATAACTTTTGGTGGCGCATCCGGTCAGTCCCAACCCGAACATCATCATTGCCGCAAAAATCGAAACGTGTTTTATCATGCCAGTTCTCCTTCACTTATTTTCGGTTTTCCGCTGCTGCTTGATCCGCAGAAGTCCCGGACTGTTATGCAGATACATCAGCGGAGATGAACATCCTATATCCAAAAAATACTCTTCCAGCATATCGAACAATACCGGTTTGTCGGGCCATGTATACTGTTTCTGCTGCTGTTTCAATGCGTCCCATTTTTCTTTCAGTTCGGGATTCTGCCCGAATACTTTATCCTGAGCCGAGTCGCAGAGAAACATTTCACAGACAATCGGTTTGATTTTCCACAAACAGCCGTGTTCTCCCAGATACACGCATCTGAATCCGTAATCCGGCTGCATCAGAACTTCAAACAGCCTTGAAATCTCCTGTTTATCGGACACCAGCGCATTGATAATCATGTCTGCAAAAAAGGTGATAATTCCGTCTTTGGAACAGCAGGCGCTCAGATCATTCCGATAACACTGAATCGTACACATTTCTCCAAAACAGGTTTTCAAAAACGCGTCGGTTTCCTGACGGAATGCCAGATAGTCCGAAATCATGGCTTTCAGTTTCCCGATCTCCCGGTCGGGAAGACAGGATAATTTCCTGCGAATCATATCGAGAGTTTCAAATTGTTCCGTCTGATAGGGCGTCATAGCTGACAGAACTATATGAAAAACTGAAGCGTATGTCAATGATACAGCGCATAAATTTCGAAGACAATCCCTATCCTAATCCGAAAAAGATTTCTTGGTTTTAATATCGTATTTTCCGAGTCTTTTATACAAAGCAACCCTGCTGATTCCGAGTATTCTTGCAGCTTCGGCTTTGTTTCCGTGAGCAGAAATCAGCGCGTCCACCAGTTGCTGCCGCCCGACAGTATCCTGATATGATGGCGCTTGCTGCACTCCTTTCAAACGGCAGGTATCTGCTGCCGTCATCAGACGTGGAAGAGGTTCCGGCGGAATATCCCCTCCGGGACAAAGCACAAAGGCATATTCGATGATATTGATCAGTTCGCGGACATTGCCCGGAAATCCGTAGGCATTCAGAATCTCAAAAGTCTGACTGCTCATACCGGAAATCGGTTTTCCCGTCTTCAGACGAAGTCGGTTGATAAAAGAGCTGATCAGCAACGGAATATCTTCGCGGCGTTCTCTGAGCGGCGGAAGATAAATAGGGATAACTCCGATGCGATAATATAAGTCTTCACGAAACTGACCATTTTTGACCAATTTTACCAAATCCTTATGCGTTGCCGAAATAATGCGGACATTCGTGGAAATCGGCTGATGATCTCCGACGCGCTCGATCTGCTTTTCCTGTATGACCCTCAGCAGTCTGACCTGCACAGATGCGGAAATATCACCGATTTCATCCAGAAAAATATCCCCCCGATTTGCAGCTTCGAATCGTCCGACCCGGGTATGGTCGGCTCCGGTGACCGCACCCTTCACATGTCCGACCAGTTCGCTTTCTAACAGAGATTCGTTAAGCGCAGCACAATTCACTTTGATAAAAGGTCCGTTTCTGCGTGGACCGAGCCGGTGAATCGCTTCTGCCACAAGCTCTTTTCCGGTGCCGCTTTCTCCGTAAATCACTATCGGCGCATCGGATTGAGCAGCAGAAGAGATAAGATCAAATGTACGGCGCATTAGCGGAGATTCGCCGATCATCCCGTGAAAACTGGCTTTGCTGTCCAACTCCCGGCGCAGTTCGGAAATCACTTCTTCCCGATTCATCACTTCACTCAGATCGGTCAGGGTTTCCACGCCGCCGATGACCGTATCACTGCTGTCTTTTAGTATCGAAGCGTTTTTGATGGCATACAGCAATGAGCCGTCTTTTTTTTTCAGCGTGCATTTTGCCCGTCTGATACTCTTTTTTTTGAACAACGCGCAATGCTTGTCCACGCCCTGACTCCGCTCTTTGGCACAGACATCACAGCCCAGCAGCGAACATGGGCGTCCCACAAGCTCTGCTCTGCTGTAACCGGTAAGATGTTCCATCGCGCTGTTCACTGACACGATGATACCTGCCGGATCCACCACCATCAGTCCGTCCGCCATAGTTTCGACAATGGTTTTCCAATATCGGCTGAGTTCTTTTTCAAACATATCTCTGATCTTTTCGAATTGTAAATGCCTTTTACTTATGTCAACCGTACATACTTTACAAGTGTAAATTTACATTTGCCGGGTCGAAAAAAATATTTACTTTGTATTCAATAAGATAGAAAAATAAATCGCTTGGCATGGTTTATGCTTTAACGATAAGATCAGACGGAGATTTTATTGTGACCGTCAGGATATTTTTCAGGTGATGAATATGTTTCATTATCAGAT
>CAZMDM010000533.1:0-1532 GCA_964564775.1 uncultured Desulfonema sp.
ATCATCGCCATTGTGGGACCGCCGACATAGCCCGCGCCAATGCACAAAATATTTTTTTGAAAAGACATGCTTCACTGTTCCCTATTTTGATAATGAGAATTGAGAAATTTCTCACTTTTGCTATTTCTCATTTATTTTTTCCGATTCTTTTAAAGAATTATCCTCTTTCGGGCTGAATTTGATGATATATTCGTTTTTGCCGATCATACCAAGTTCCGTTCTTGTCATATATTCCACAAAGCGGATATCATGTTTCAGACGATATACGCCTCGGTACAATGCCAGATTTTCCTGAAACAATGCCGTGTTTTTTTCTTTCAGATCATCTCTGCCTTTTCTCATCAGACTCAGATCTGCAAGTCCTTTATCTCCGAAAACTGTGAATAGGAGCAGGGAAAACATTGCCAAGATAACCAGAGATACGATAATATTCTGTCGTGAACCTATCATAATTCACCTTTTCGTGATATGGTAGACAAGTTTGAATTGATTATAATTAAAGCAGTGCGAAGTGTAAAGAGGAAAGTGCAGGTTATTTTTACGGATAATGAGGACAGAGTATGAATGAACGGAAAAATCGATAGAAATATCGTATTATCTTTTTGGTTTTTTGTGGCATATTTTTTGCCTGTATGCTATATGTTGCATACAGCCTCAAACACTTTCAGCATAGCCATTCGGATATGAATTTTCAGCAGGAATGAGTATAAAAAACAAGCTCTTTATTTAATATCGGCAGTTAAAAGAGGGAAATGCGTGGCATTGTTAAGTTTGAAAAATCTCACCAAAACCTTTGGCGGACTCACGGCTGTCAACACGGTATCTTTTGATGCGGAACAAGGTTCGGTCATGGGACTGATCGGTCCCAACGGAGCCGGGAAAACAACCGTGTTTAATCTGATTACCGGCAACTATCAGCCTGACAGCGGAGATATTGTTTTTGACGGAAAGACCATCACAGGGCTGCGTACTCATAAAATCGTAATGCTGGGAATTGCCCGAACCTTTCAGACCATCCGCCTGTTTCAGAATCTTTCGGTGCTGGAAAATGTGCTTGCCGGATGCCATTGCCGCATGAGATCGGGAATATTCGGCGGCATGTTTCATACTCCGTTTCAGAAAAAAGAGGAAAAAGACGCGGTGGATCTTGCCCTGAAAGAATTGGAATTTGTGGGTTTGCGAAATCAGGCATTGCAGTTGTCCAAAAATCTTTCCTACGGAAATCAGCGATTGCTTGAGATTGCCCGTGCTTTGGCAACCCAACCCCGTCTTCTGATTCTGGATGAACCAGCAGGAGGCATGAACGAGCAGGAAACTGAGTCTCTGAGCCATCTGATTCGCAGCAGGAAGCAGCGCGGGCTGACGATTCTGTTGATCGAGCATGATATGGGCTTGGTGATGAAAGCCTGCGATAACATTTTTGTGATCGAATACGGCAGCAAAATTGCCGAAGGAAAGCCTGAACACATCACTGCCAATCCCAAAGTGAGGGAAGCCTATCTCGGAACAGAAAAAAGAGATAAGTAGACAGG
>CAZMDM010000534.1:0-2613 GCA_964564775.1 uncultured Desulfonema sp.
ATAATAAAAGATCGATCTTTCTTCCCGAAAAACAGGCGCAGTTCCATAGCACAGAAATAAAGGTATTGCTATGATTAAAAAAAAATATCAATTTCTGATTTCATCGCTGATTGTGATACTGAGTATTGCGGCGTATATTCATGGCAATCCGTTTCTGGATTTCATGGAACTCAAAACCATTGACCTGCGCTTTGTATCCGGAGGCAAAAAGCCGGCTGATCCCAATATCGTACTGGCGGTGATCGATGAAAAAAGCATTGCCAAAGAAGGAAAATGGATATGGCCCCGGTGGAAGATCGCAAGACTGGTGCGGAATCTTTCGGACGCGGGTGCAAAGCTTGTGGTATTCGACATCGGTTTTCTGGAGCAGGATGAGACCGACCACAAACTGCGCCATGCTGCTAGATATATTCAGGAAAAAATCAGAAGCATCGGTGTGAAAGACAGCCATTTCGATGCGTACTTGGAAAATCTGAGAGAATTGTCGAACAATGACAGATTGCTTGCCGAAGCCATTGCTCAGTCAAAGGCAAAAGTTATATTGGGATATTTCTTTCATACGGATAAAACGGATGATCTGCATATCGCTGAAAAAGAACTCGAAGAACACGAGAGAAATATTGCCACATCGGCTTACCGGCAGATGCGCGCGACATCCGATATTGACAATACGGATTTGTACAGCGCAAAAGCGCCTCAGGCAAATATTACAGAAATTTCCGAAAAGACTCCTTATTCTGGCTATTTCAATATGTTTCCCGATACAGACGGAGAGGTTCGCTGGATTCCTATGGTGATTTTGTTCAATAAGATGGCATACATGCCCTTGTCTCTGATGGCGGCAAGCGTGATGATGAACGCAACGCCATCCGTGAATATAGACAACTACGGCATCAGTTCTCTGAAGATTGGTGATATCGAGATTCCGACAGACAATTCCGGAAGATTTCGGATCAATTACCGGGGACCTAAGAAAACCTTTCGTCATATTTCCGTAACCGATATTCTCAATCAGCAGATACCGTCGTCCGAACTGAAAGACAAAACCGTTCTGGTGGGCGCAACTGCCATCGCGATTTATGACATGCGGGTTACGCCGTTTGACAAAGTGTTTCCGGGAGTTGAAATCCATGCCAATATCATCCATAACATCGTCAATCGGGATTTTCTGAAACGCCCCGGATGGATGGCGATGACCGATATCCTGATTATGATTCTGTTCGGAGTGATTTTGGGGATTATACTGCCGAAATCCGAAGCATTATCCGGCGCCGGGCTTTCATTTTCTCTGTTTGCAGCGTATATTCTGATCGGTCAGTATGTGTTCTCACAAGGCTATGTTCTGAACATGGTATATCCTCTGATGGTAATTCTACTGATCTATATCTCCATCACTTTATATCGCTATTTTACGGAAACCAAACAGAAACAATTCATCAAAGACGCTTTTTCCTATTATCTTGCTCCGTCCGTGGTAAAACAACTGATCGATTCTCCTGAAAAACTAGTTTTGGGCGGAGAGGAGCGGTATATCACCGCGTTTTTTTCGGATGTCGAGGGCTTTACCGGTATTTCCGAAAAACTTCAGCCCAGAGAATTGGTTGAGCTTCTCAATGAATTTCTGACCGAGATGACAGATATTATTCTGAAATACGAAGGAACAGTGGACAAATTCGAGGGGGATGCGATTATCGCATTCTTCGGTGCGCCCAATGAATTGAAAAATCATGCCGAAACCGCGTGTATGGCGTGTATCGATATGCAGCAAAGGCTGATTGCGCTTCGGGAAAAATGGAAATCGGAAAAGCGCCCGGAACTTAAAATGAGGATCGGGCTTTACAGCGGGCTGGCTGTTGTCGGCAATATGGGATCCAGAAATCGCATGGATTATACCATGATGGGCGATACGGTGAATACCGCTGCCCGGCTCGAAGTCATCAACAAAGTGTATGGGACATATCTTCTGATCGGTGAAAGCGTATATGCCGGAATAGACAGAGATAAATTTCTGGTTCGTGAATTGGATACGATTTATGTGGTGGGCAAGCAGACGCCGGTTAAAATTTATCAACTGATTGGGTATTCGGCGCACGCGGATGGCAATGTGCGTGAAGTTCTGTCGCGGTATGCAGAAGGACTTTCGGCATATCGGGCAAGAAACTGGGATGAAGCTATTGCCTGTTTCGATTCTGTTTTGTCCATCAGCCCCGATGACAAACCCTCTGATGTCATGCGGACAAGATGCGAAGAATACAAATCAGCTCCGCCGCCGAATTGGAATGGTGTATTCAGACTGCGACATAAAGATTGAAAATTTCCGAGCTTGAACACTCTGCGTAAGTTGAGCATATTCTTCAATCCCTTACTATCCTTGAATCCTGATTTGGATTACTCATTATTCTTAGAAAAAAGTAGATAAAAAAAAGAAATGTTCCCTGTAAAAAATTCTTGCATGAAATCCGAAATTCCGTTATTGCATACCTCATTAGGAGTTCTTTATCACATAAGAAAAGGAGAAGAGGATGACACGCGGAAGATTGCAAATCGGGGTTATTGTTTTTTCAGTACTGCTGATGTTCGGAATGGCGTATGCTGTTGAGGCAACTGTCGAGG
>CAZMDM010000535.1:0-7548 GCA_964564775.1 uncultured Desulfonema sp.
AACCGGCATCCGCTTTTTTGCCCTGCAATATTCGGTGTAATAATGAGAGCCGTCTTTGTGAATATGCCAGTGCATTCCGGTGGTATTTTTATCGAAAATCTGCAAGCGATACATGCCCACATTGCGCCGTCCGCTCTCAAGGCTTTTGGTGAATACCATCGGCAGTGTAATAAAGCGTCCCGCATCCTGGGGCCAGCATTGCAATACGGGAAGCTTCGACAAATCCACCTGATCCCCGGTCATCACGACTTCCTGACATGGCGGCGTTTTTGAGCTCAATACGCGGGGAAAAAATTTCGGAATATTCACCATCATCGGAAGAATATTGAGAATATCCTTGAAATTTTTCGGCGGATTCATTTCGATATATTGACGTATCCGATGTGCGGGTTCATCAAGACTGCTGACTCCCAACGCCATGCACATTCGTTTTAAGCTTCCGAATATATTGGTAACAACCGGAAAGCCCGAGCCGTTCACCTTTCCGAAATACAATGCTTTTCCGCCGTCTCTGCTTTTGGATTCGATATCCGTAATCCGGCTGATTTCCAATATCGGAGAAACTTCATGGCAGATGTATCTGATTTCTCCGGCACGATCCAAAGCATTCAGAAACTCGCTTAAATTTTTATACACAAAATTCCTTTCATCCGGCAGGGGTCATAACGCGATATATGCCGACATTTTCTGAATAATCAGATGTTTCGGCACCGCGCCGTTGAGAGTATCTTTCATCTCGCCATTTTCAAAAATCATCAGAGTCGGAACGCCGAGAATGCTGTAAAGAGTAGCAATACGTGGATTTTCATCCACATTCAGCTTGGATACCCGGACTTTTCCTTTCCATTCCGCAGCCAACTGATCCATGATCGGCGTCATCATCTGACAAGGTCCGCACCATGTTGCCCAGCAATCCAGTAGCACCGGAATCGGCGATTGCAGCACTTTTGTCTCAAAATTATCATCCGTAACAATCACCGGTTTTCCGATAAACAGTTCCTGAGTATCAATCGGAGCTTTGCATTTGCCGCATTTGGCAACAAGTCCTGCTTTATCTGCCGGAATCCGGTTTTTGGTCTTACAGGATGAACATCTGACAATATAACCACCATCTGTATGGGACATAAACAGCCTCCGTGTGTAACAAAAAATTCGAACACCATGAAATAAACGAATGAATCCGGTAAGGTGATACGGAGATAGCAGAAGGTTGCGGAAAAAACAAGCACAAAAACCCATCATCAGGCGGGTAAAATGATTTTTGCTATCCGAATCAATCCCGATACTCCGATTGACAGACCATGTTACATATTGACAGACTTGTCTGTCCGGCTTATTTTAATGAATTAACCTGATTGTTTTTTTCAAATTATCGAGCGAATACGGAGACAGATATGTCTGAAACGGATTATTACAAATTATTGGGGGTCAGCCGGGATGCTTCTGACGATGAGATCAAAAAAGCATACCGGAAACTGGCAATGAAATATCACCCGGATCATGCCAAAGGGGATAAAGCTGCTGCTGAAGATAAATTCAAACAGATCAGCGAAGCTTATGCGGTGTTGAGCGATAAAGAAAAACGCAAGCAATACGATACTTTCGGTTCTGCCGGATTCAGACAGCAGTATTCTCAGGAAGATATTTTTAGAGGATTTGATTTTTCAAATATTTTCAGTGATTTAGGATTCGGAAATCTGAATTTTGCATTCGGAGGCAGAGGCGGCGGAGGCAATACCCGATTTTCCTTCGGCGGCTCGCCTTTCACAGACGCGTTCGGGCAGCAGTCTTCCCATCCGCGCGTGTCCAAAAGAAGAGGGGAAGACATTGTGTATGAGATACCTCTGACGCTTCAGGAAATTGCTTCGGGAACCAGTAGAACCGTTCAGATTCAGAATCAGGGAGCTACGGAAAATCTATCGGTTAAAATTCCCAAAGGCATGATCGCAGGCAAAAAGATCAGGATTGCCGGCAAGGGAAATCCCGGAATGCACGGCGGTCCTGCAGGAGATTTGTATATTCAATCCAAACTCGTGGATGACCCGGTTTATACGGCTGAAGAATATGATCTGACGATCAACCGTGAAATCAGCCTGACAGAATCGCTTCTGGGAACCAGTATTTCGGTTCCGACCATCGAAGGAAAAGAACTGAGTCTGAAGCTTCCGCCCGGCACAAAGCATAAAACCAAAATGCGCCTTGGCGGACACGGACTTCCTCACATGAAAGGCGATAGCAGAGGAGATTTGTTCGTATGTGTCAATGTGAAAGTGCCTGCAAAACTGACGGATGAGCAGAAAAAGCTGATCGAAAAACTGGCACAGACCGGTCTGTAAAAGGAGAACCGCGATGATATATCCCGAATCGGTCAAGCTGATCGAAGTAGGCCCCAGAGACGGATTTCAATTCGAAACCCGTGTCATGCCGACCGAAATCAAGCTCGACATCATTTCCGATCTGATCGAAGCAGGATTGACACATATTCAGGCGGTTTCCTTTGTCAATCCCAAGCGGATGCCGCAGATGGCAGATGCCGAAGAATTGCTGAACGCGCTTTCCCAAAAAAAAGGAGTGATATTCAGCGGACTTGCACTCAATATCAGAGGTGTCGAGCGTGCGCTGAAAGCCGGGTTGACGCATATCGAAATATCGGTATCGGCAAGCCATACCCACAGCCTCAAAAATTCGGGGATGCCTCTGGATCAGGCGATTTTGCACGGAAAAGAGATGATCCGAATTGCCAAACAGGGCGGTATGAATGTCAGAGCCGGAATTCAATGTGCCTTCGGCTGCGTGTATGAAGGCAATATTTCTCAGGATCGTATTGTTTCAATGGCTGCGGAATTTGTCGCTGCCGGTGCGGATCGGATTGCGATATCCGACACCACCGGAATGGCGACACCAATATCTGTGAAAACCATGATAAATTGCCTGATGCCCCGACTGAACGGGCTTCCAATAGTGCTACATCTTCATGATACGCGCGGACTCGGTCTGGTCAATCTGATGGCAGGACTGGAATGCGGGATCAGAGAGTTTGATACATCGTTTGCCGGTATGGGCGGATGTCCGTTTGTTATCGGCGCGGCGGGCAATATTGCCACCGAAGATACCGCATATCTGCTGCAAAGTCTCGGTGTTGACACCGGCATTGATATTGAAAAGCTTGCCCGATGTTCATTTAAGGCAGAACGATTTTTCGAAAAGCAGTTTCCCGGAAAAATTCACTCCCTGTTTCAATACAAATTCGCTTAATGCAGTACCCGGTTCTGAGGGGCTTGAATAAGGCTTTCTGCCTGCCTGACAAAAATAAAGTCCATATCCCAATCCGCTTTGCTCACCACATCCCGAAGCAGCTTGCAGAACGTATGGATAAACTGAGGCTGCGCGCCCAGTTCGATGCCCTGCCCGTTGGTGGGAAGAAGGCAGAGAATATCTCCCTGAGGCGTATGTTTGATCTGAATACGGCTCAACAGAATCGGCTCTTCTCCCAGCGGATATACCCTGTCTTTTTCCTCGTAGGGTTTGCTGAAATCCGCTTTGGAAACCACTTCCTGATGCTCGTAGGGCAGCAGCACGTTTGCCAAATGCGATCTTTCGGGTTCGCGCTGTTTGTATTCTTTTTCAAGAAGCTGAATCAGCACGGGCCACAGCAGTTTGACAAAGCGCCGGGTCAGCGAAAATCTGAATTCTTCGCTGTTCGTGGTATTGAGCCGAAAGATCAGCCGGTCATGTTCAGGATTGAACTGCATATTGAATTGATGAATCTGCATAATGTCTCACTTCTCATTTCTCATTTCACATCACACCCGCTTCGGATAAAAATTTCCATGTCTCATTCAACAGCAAGTTCCAAGCGCTGATTTTATCGCCTCTGATGTTCACCGAACAGGGAGTTCCGTGATGCAGCGCAACATCCAATGACGGAATGTCGAAAATGATCGGATACTGAGCCAATTTGGGATGAACAGATTCTCTTTCGGAACTTCTTCGCATCGAGCGCATGATTTTGGCACTTCCTTCGGATCCTCCGGCAATCGGAGTTGCCATCATAATGGGACCGCCGGCAAAATCGAACAGACTGTTATTGGGAAGATCGGTAACCGGAAAATCCATGATCTTTCTGAATTTTGCAAGCAGTTTGGGCGTCTGCACATCATGGAATACCACATCTCCGTCCCGGATATCCCTGTCTTTCAGATAGCGATACATATTTTCTTCCGCGTACGCATGGACTTCGAAGGATTTATTATTGCCGATAGTCAGAATATAGCTGTTCCGGTGAATATAAGCTCCTTTGCGGAGAACTTCATTCACTTCCAGAATCTGTCCTGAAATCGGCGCGACAATATCCAATTGGGACAGGCTTTGCCGGGTTTTCTCAATCGAAGCAGTAATTCTCTGCTTTTCCGCCATCAGCCATTTGCGGTATGCACCCTGCGCCCCGCCGCTGATCAGATGCGCCATCTGAGCTTCTACCTGCTGAAGATCATAATTCAGCTTCTGAAGTTCCTGCTCCAGATTCTCATCCTGAATTCTGACCAGCAATTCGCCTTTCTGGACATATATGCCGGTCTGAGGCAGTTCTGTCATAATTTTACCCCTTCCCGGAGTCTCCAGCTTTGCCACATCTCTATATAAAAATAAAGACGGCAGGGATTTGCTGGTCTGAAAGGGAATAAAAAGGCTGGCACTCACCAAAGTCATAACCGCCACAGTCGCGACAAGTCTGATTCCCGAACCGATGTATTTACGATTCTCCCAGATATATTTGGCTTCTCTGACCAATGCTCCGCCATAAAAGAAAATAATGAACATCAGCGTATCCCAGACCGCCATGACTTTGGAAATCATAGTATAAATCATGATATTGATGCTCATAATAATGACGAATAAGTATAGCGCTGAAAAAAAACCAAACACAACCATAAACCGTTCTCTGGGATGTTCTTCGGGCTTGGGACCTTTCCAAGCTGCAACAAGTTTCAGCAGAAAATACCGATACATCTCCCGCGAACGCATTCTCAGATTGCTGATTCGGAAATAATCCATCAGAAAATAATAACCGTCAAAGCGCATCAGCGGATTCATGTTCACAAAAATCGTGGACACCAAAGAGGCGCCGGACATGAAAAACATGATGCTTCTCATAATTCCGTCCGGCAAAATTGACCAGAAGAACAGACAGATACATCCGATAAAAAATTCGGTGATCACGCCTGCCGAAGCAATCATCAGCCGCCCTTTGGAAGAAGGCACTTTCCACGCATCTGTAACATCCGTGAACAACATAGGAGCAAAACACATGAAATAAATGCCCATCCGCCGTACAAATATCCCGTGATGTTTGGCAGCCATTGCATGACCCAATTCATGAATGATTTTGATGCCATATAATGATAGGAAAAAAAACACCATGCCCTGAGGCGTGAACAGATAACTGACCGTATTCAGATACAGTTCAATCTGCTGAATCGCTGAAATAAATCCGATGATACCCATTGCCGAATACACATACACCATGGGTTTTGACCACAAAAATTTTACCCAGGGATATATTGCGCTCAGAAATCTGTCCGGTCTGAATAACGGCAGCATGAAGAAAAATATCTTCATCACCGAAAAATTGCCTTTTTCATCAAAGAAAAATCCGGGTTTGGGCTTGTATTCTCTGTTGCTGACAATCGCTAAAGTGGCTTTTTCCGGTATATCCGCAAGCTTGTATGCCTGAAGCATTCGAATAAATTTCAAAATGTCCTCTACGCTCGGACGCAGAGAGGTGGTGCGAAGCAGTTTGTCCACCGCAGTCTTCAAATCTTTTTCAGTAACAAGACACAGAAAAAATTGTGCATCTGCTTCTCCCAGTTCAAAGTGCTGTCCCCGCACCGGGTCTTCGAGAATGTATGTTTCGCTTCCATCCTCCAACGGAGCACCTTTGTGCAGCACCAGATCGGGGCGTAAGCCGTTCCATGGAATTTTCAAGCCTTTTTCAATTGCTTCTGCGATTCTATCGGACTTCGAGCGGATGGATGTCGATCCGCCAGTTTTCGGTATTTCGATTTGCATCTGTTATCTCCTGAGAATATTTCTGCGGATACATGGTTTCATCGATATCGGTGAAGAGTTTTGCTTCCCGCAGCATTCGGTTGACCAATTCATATACATTTTCAGTCTCATCCGGGAGACCGAAATCAAAATCATCAAGTTTCAAGTTTTTGAGGGTGAATACCGGCAATCCGTGTTCTATGGAAAGCCCCAGTATGTCGGAACTCGTGTCTTTCCAAGATACGCCGTAATATGGAATCATAATTTCCGTACCGATCCAGACTTTTTCCGCACTGTATGCTTCCGAAGGGGAAATTGTCGAACCCGCGCTGACTGTCGCAAGATTACCGATCTTCAAGACAATATCGTGATTGCTGATTTCAGCCCGGAATTTCGTTTCTCTAATTTCAAACGGCAGATCACTTTGCACAGGCTCGAAGACAATATTTCTCACCGCCTGCTGAACTGTTTCCGGCGTTCCGGTGATGGTAAAACTCCCGTCGCTGTTTTTTACGAATCCGGCAGAAAGAAATATCTGTCCGTTTTCAGGATGATCAATCCATATTGTCATGGTCTGAATATCTTTGCTGCCATCATTATAAACATCGATATCCGAAATCGTGAATTCTGAAAACGGTCTGATTTTATCCGTATCCCGAATATCTACGACTTTTCCGAATCCCCCGAGGGTTGGCGGATCATTCACACCTTTTACGACAACGATCACCGGAGCTTTTGCCGTATGCGTTCCGTCAGATACGGTGTAGATAAAAACATCATTTCGGGTTTCTCCTTCTGCCAAAGATTGAAACGCGCTGCCCGGATCATACAGAATTTTATTATTCGCCAGAAGGATTACCTTTCCTTTGGTGGCATCGGTCTTGCCTTCCGCGTTTATCACAATTGGATTTCCGCCTATAGCAATAATTCCTGCCTGATCTTCGGTGGTTTCTATAATATACTTCTGCGGAGATGGCAATTTAGGCGATTTTTCCACATTGATCGTAACTGTTGCATCATCCGATGCTTTGAGAACATCCTCAACCCTGACTTTCAGGGCAATTTGGGGAGAGTTCTGATAATCCAGCAGTTCCGGCTTGATAACCCGTATCATGCCATTCGAATCTATCGAAAAAATTCCGCCGGGATTACTTTCAGGCAGAATCGAATAACTCAGTTTATCGCCGTCAGAATCAGATGCAAGAACTACTCCCACCGGCATTCCCGAAGAGCTTGCTTCTCTGACCCAAAATGTCTGATCATAGACGATGGGTTCATGATTGTCTTTTATAAAGCGTATTTCAATCTCATCTGATATCACACCGCCGTTACCGTCATTCACAGTGAAACGAATGATATAATCGCGAGAGTGTTCTCCTTCCGGCAATGTCTCGGTCAGTTTGCCATCTTCCGATAGCGTTAATTTCCATGTTTGGTCCGTCTTAAACGGAACGATTGCCAAAGTCTCGTCATTTTTTAGAGTTATGGGATCGTTATCTGGGT
>CAZMDM010000536.1:0-11279 GCA_964564775.1 uncultured Desulfonema sp.
GGAACACGCCTTGAACGGGAAACGCAAGATCGCCGCAGACTTCAGCAGGTCTTATCTCCGTATATTTGCGAAGCTGTGGCAAAACAAATACTTGACAGTGAAAAGCTGCCTGATCTGGGGGGGGAAACCCTGAAAGTTACCGTGCTGTTTTCGGATATTCGGAATTTCACCACGATTTCGGAGCGCCTGAATCCCGCAGAAGTCGTGGAAATGCTCAATCGCTATTATACTCTGGCATGTGAGCCGATTTTCAGAGGCGGCGGCATGGTGGACAAATTCATCGGAGATGCGATCATGGCAGTATTCGGAGCGCCTCTGCCCTATCCTGACCAGACCCGTCAGGCAGTGCTTGCAGCATTGGCGATAACGGATATTGCCAAAGAATTTCGGAAATGGCTAAAGACCCGGTTTCCCGACAGAAATCTTCCCGAATTCAATATCGGCGTAGGGCTTCACACCGGCGAGGCAGTCATCGGCAATATCGGCTCTGCCAAACGCATGGCATATACGGCTATCGGCGATACGGTCAATATCGCATCCCGTCTGGAGAGCATGAGCAAAAAACTGGGCTGGACAATCGTGGCAAGCCGGATCACTGCCGATGCCGCAGGATCGGATATTGCTATCGGACGCAGCGAAAAGATTGTCCCATCCGGGCGCACCGGAGAAATCGAAGTTGTAGAAATACTTGGAATCATTTAAAAAATTCTAATCAATCCTACGAATTTTCCCTGTATGATTTCTTCCTTCCGGATTATCCGAAACACTTGTTTTCGCGTGCAAGCAGACTGTCGGCGTCCTCCACCGATAACGGCACGGAAAAATAATATCCCTGTCCGTATTCGCACCCGTATTCGGTTAGATGTTCGACATGCCGGGCAGTTTCGATGCCTTCTGCCACCATTTCCATATTCATCAAATGCGCCATCGAAACAATCGTGGAAATCATATCTTTTTTGTCGTGCCCCTTCATCTGGCGCACAAAGGAACGATCAATCTTAACCCAGTCTATCGGGAATTTGTTCAGATAAGACAAAGATGAATAGCCTGTGCCGAAATCGTCAATTGCGATTCGGATGCCCATATCCCGAATCTGTTTTAAAATTTCGGTCAGTTCATCCACATTGCCGATCAGAACGCTTTCGGTCATTTCCAGTTTCAGACATGCCCCTTCAAGCCCGGATTGGTCAAGAGCCTGCCGGACAATACTGAGAAAATCTGGCTGCATGAACTGTTTGCCGGAAACATTGACGCTGATGAACAATTGTCTGCCGGTTTTATCTATCCAGCGCCGGATCTGTCGGCAGGATTCTCTCAGCACCCATTCGCCGATACTCAGAATCAGTCCGGTTTCTTCCGCAATCGGAATAAACACTTCCGGCGATACCAAACCGCGCTTGGGATGCCGCCACCGCGCCAACGATTCGAAGCCCACAATTCCCTGAGATTTCAAAGAGACAATCGGCTGAAAATTCAGAATAATTTCTCCGCGATCCAAAGCTCCCCGCAGATCGGTTTCCAACATCAGCAGACTGACTTTCCGATCATGCAAGGTTTCATCATACACTTCATATCCGCCCCGTCCCTGATTTTTGGCGCGATACATGGCAATATCCGCATCCCGCAGCACATCTGACGGAGACAGGTATTTTGCCAGTCCCGGCACAATGCCGATGCTGACTGTGATAAATACTTCCTGCCCGTCAATCTGAAACGGCGACATCAGAACATCATGAATATGTTTGGAAATGCGGATTGCTTTTTCGCGAATATTGTCAGTATCTTCCAACAGAATTGCAAATTCATCCCCGCCGAATCGTGCCGGAAAATCTTCGGGCAGCAGACAAGCTGTAATACGTTGGGACAACGCGATCAGTAGTTTATCGCCTTCGGCATGTCCCAGACTGTCATTGACCACGTTGAAACGATCCACATCCAGATACAGTACCGCATACGCATAACTGTTGTCCTGCCGTTTTCTTGCCATGAGCTTTTCGAGACGTTCGTAAAAAAAGTTCCGATTCGCAAGACCGGTCAGAGGATCATGCAATGCCCGATATAATTGTTTTTCGAAAAAATTCGTAGTGGATTTGCGAATCATTGCTGCCAGAGAGCGCAGAATTGACAGAGATATTGCAGATGACCCCATCAGCACCCGATTGAAATCATCCCGATGAATGGCAAGCAGTGTGGTGGCTTCTTTGCATATTGCCGTGGCACTTCTGGGGGAATCATCAATCAGGGCAAGTTCTCCGAAAGACTGCCCGGGACCGTTCACAATCAACAAATCTTGTTCATTTTTGCGATAGTTTTTCCAGACTTCGACAGCGCCTTCCAGCACGATGAAAAAATAATCTCCGGCATCACCTTCAGCAAATATACGCTTGCCCGCTTCAAAGTACATCTCCCGGCAAACAGCCGCAGCTTTTTCAATCTCCGCATCCGGCAGAGACTGAAAAAATCTGATGCCTTTCAAATATCTGCCGTAAAGGCTGATCGCTTTGGATTGCATTGAGAAAAATCCTAAATTTTTTCAAGTATGTCACAAAATAAGCGCACTCCGAATCCGGTTCCGCCGACATTGCAATACGCGCCTGCTTTCGTCAATCGTGCGGGACCTGCAATATCCACATGCGCCCATCGGGTGTCTTTGGCAAACTCTGACAGGAACAATGCCGCACTGATCGCGCCACCTCCGCCAAAGCTGCTCATATTGCTCGTATCCGCGTACTCGCTTTTCAAGCCTTCTTTGTAATCTTCGGGCAGAGGCATTCTCCAGCACCGCTCATGCAGCTTTGCACCGGATGCGGCAATGATATTTGCCAATTCCTCATCAGAAGAGAACAACCCCGCGATCTTTTCTCCCAACGCGGTTACACATGCGCCGGTCAATGTGGCAATATCAATCATGGCATCGGGTTTGTAGGTTTTGACGGTATATGCCATGGCATCTGCCAGAATCAACCGTCCTTCCGCGTCCGTGTTGCCGATTTCGATGGTTTTGCCATTGTACGCTTTCACGATATCGCTGGGACGGGTAGCTTTGCCCGATGGCATATTTTCCGCCAGAGGCATGACACCGATGACGTTGATTATCGGCTTGATTTTGGCAATCGCAATCAGTGCCGCGCCGACAGCCGCAGCGCCAGACATGTCGGTTTTCATGCCTTCCATCCCCGCAGTTTTGATATTCAGTCCGCCGGAATCAAACGTAATGCCCTTTCCGACAAAGGCAACTGTTTTTTTGGCTTTCGGATGCCGGTATTCCAAAATCAGCATACACGGCGGTTTATCGCTTCCTGCGGATACTGCAAGAAGTGCGCCGAAGCCTTTCTGTTTCAATTCATCTTCTTTAAGCAACGTGATCTTCAATGCGTCTTTTTCTGCAAGCTCGGAAATGCGATAGGCAAGCTGTTCCGGACTTTTGTCATTGGACGGCGTATTGATCCATTCTCTGGCAAGATGTGTTGCCTGACAAATCAGCGATACACGCTTTGCAGAATCATCCAGCTTCTTTATCAGAGGAGTTTTAAGCAAGAGACGAATTTTTTCAAGCGGTTTCTGCTTCTTTTCTTCTTTGTACGCGTCGAATATATAATTGGCAAGGATTGCGCCTTCCATCATGGGTTCCGCGATGTCCTGAACCGTTCGGGACAGCTTTTTTTCGGACGGCATGACTATCAGCACTTCGGAAAATTTTTTGGCGATACAGTTTTTAACGGTCTGCCCTATTGCGGATCGGAAAGCTTCATGGTCAATTTTTTCCGATTTTCCGAGTCCGACAAGGATAACCCGTTCTGCTGCAAAGTTTTCATCATTGTAAAAGATCAGTTCCTGTCCTTTTTCACCTTTGAATTCCGGCATTCCTTTGGCACCTTCGATCAGCGTGGAAAGCGCGCGGTTATCGTAAATATCTTTGTCTTCACAGACCGGAACAATCAATGCCTGCGTTTTCTCTGTTTTCAAATCTCCGGCGGTCAGTTCGATCATTCGGATTTTTTCCTTTCATCCTCAGTTTTCTTTCGAATATACAATGTTTTGTCAACAATAGCGTGGACAGTGCCGTTCTGATCGACAATATCCACATGATAAATTCTTTCCAATTTGGGCTGATCTTCAAGTTCGGCTTTGATCCGTTCGATTTCCGCGCTATCCAGTCTGAATGTCGCATACAATCTGCCGCGACCCGGCTTGATGAACTTGATAAATGCCGCCTTGTCCCAAACAATATACTTCGGTCCCAGAATTTTGATCAGCATAATCATATAGATCGGATCCACCGCACCGTAGATGCTGCCGCCGTAAATGGTTCCCACATAATTGCGGGTTCGCCAGTTCAGAGGAATTTCGACGCGTACTTCCTGCCAGTTGTCCGCAATATAAGTAACCCGCCCTCCGGTGCCGCGATATGCCGGAAAAAAGCGGAATACTAACTTGAAAAGTTTTGTCTTCACTGATTCCGGCATTTTATGACCTCAATGTGGCGATCAGACGCAATGGATTGCATAGTAAATCCAGCGCCGACAAAATACTTGTGCAGACAATATCCGCACTTGCAATAGTTTCTGCTGCCGCGCCTTCTTCCAGAATCACGGCAATTCCCAAAGCCGATTCTCTGAGCATGATCCGATCATTTCTGCCGTTTCCCATACAGCAGGTTTTCTCACAGCCCAGTTTTCTGACATAATCCGATTTGCCAATATCCTGATTTTCAAGCGGCAGAATCGAAAGCCTGCACCGCACGCCTTCCATTTGGGCAGCGGCTTTGCCGAATGTATCTGCGGTCAGAACGTGGATTTCAAGATGATCCGCAAGCTTGTTGAGACGCTCTCTGACACCTTCGATCATGGTGCCATCCACCGCAAGGGTTCCGTTGAAATCCAAAACCAGATGTCCGAGTTGTAACATTTTATAGTTGGGAATAGCAACTTCGATCATAAATTTCCTCAAAAAAAATAGCCGAGCGATCATCGCCCGGCTGTAAGCTGAAAGCAGGCTGAGAGCCGGCTTAAGACAGGATTTAGCTTATCTTCGATTATTTATTCAACTTTGCCAACGCATTTTTCAGTTCCTGAACGGCAGCCGCAGATTTGTGCAGAGCAGCTTTTTCATCCGCAGTCAATTTGATCTGAATGACTTCTTCCACACCGTTTTTGCCCAGTTTGACCGGAACACCGATAAACAGACCGTTGATGTCGTATTCGCCTTCCAGATATGCCGCGCAGGGCAGAATCATTTTTTTATCGTACAGGATGGCTTTTGCCATTTCGACTGCCGAAGATGCGGGCGCATAAAATGCACTTCCGGTTTTCAGCAGGCTGACGATTTCCGCGCCGCCATTGGCAGTTCTTTTGACCAAAGCATCAATTCTGTCCTGAGACATGAGTTCGGTAATCGGAATACCGGCAACTGTGGAATACCGGGGCAGAGGAACCATCGTATCGCCATGACCGCCCAGAACAAATGCGTGGGTATTTTCAATCGAAACATTGAGTTCCATGGAAATAAATGCTCTGAAACGTGCGGAATCCAGAACGCCCGCCATGCCGATGACTCTGTTTTTGGGGAATTTGCTGGTATCGAAAGCCACATGACACATGGCATCCAGCGGGTTGCTGACAATAATCAGAATTGCATTCGGGGAATATTTGGCGATCTGCTCAGTAACGCCTTTCATAATTCCCGCGTTGGTGCTGAGAAGATCATCGCGGCTCATGCCGGGTTTTCGGGGAATACCTGCGGTGATAATCACGATGTCCGAATTTGCCGTAGCCTCATACGCATTGGTTCCGATGATTTTGGCATCGTGTTTTTCAATTGCGGAAGCCTGAACCAGATCAAGCGCTTTTCCCTGCGGAATACCCTCTACAATATCCACCAACACCACATCTGCCAATGCTTTTTCAGCCAGTCTCTGAGCTGCTGTCGCTCCGACGAATCCAGCGCCGACAACGGTAACCTTTTTGTCCATAACCTGAAAATCTCCTTGTTTGAATAATCTGCATGTATTGTTATGCTGAAAAATTTAAAACTATAGTTTTTATCATATTCATTATTATTGTCAATACTTTTTATTGCGTTTTTATGCAATTTGCCACTTGACACGGATATCGGAATATTTTTCCCCGAAAGCTGCATTTTGTAATATTGTGCGGAGCCGTGAAGTCTGTCATGTTTTATCACTTTTTAACACGATCCTAATCATTTTCTAACAATTCATCATTATTTTGTTAATTCAAACGTCAAGCAAATTATGTCGGAGAGGCATCACTTCAGATGAATGAGAATCTTGAAATGACATATAGTGAAAATTTGCCGGAAGCAGAACCGGTTGCGGCTAAGGAAGTCGTGAGGAAAAAAAATATCATTCAGGAGTCTTTCGAACGGGTACACAGCCGGCGCAGACTGACTCAGAATATTCTGTTCACGATTTTCCGAATTGCAGCCATGCTCAACGGCATCGGATTGGCAATCATCGTATTTTTCATGGTGAAAAACGGCTGGAAAGCCATTACTTGGGAATTTCTGACACAGGCACCTGCAAATTCCATGACCACCGGCGGCATTCTGCCCTGCATTGTTGGAACAGCCTGTCTGAGTATCGGTGCAATTGTGGTGGCACTGCCCATCGGCGTGGCATCGGCAATATACTTAAACGAATACGCCCGACCCGGAAAATTTTTGCGAATCGTGCGTCTGGGCATCAACAATCTTGCCGGAGTGCCATCAGTCGTATTCGGGCTTTTCGGGCTGGCATTTTTTGTCATATACCTGAAAATGGGGGAAAGCATTTTAGCCGGATCGCTGACACTGGGCGCACTGACCCTGCCGGTGATTATCGGCTCTACGGAAGAGGCATTGAAATCTGTTCCGAATACTTATCGGGAAGCTTCGCTGGGATTGGGTGCAACCAAATGGCAGACCATTTACAGAGTGGTTCTTCCTGCAGCAATGCCCGGCATTCTGACCGGAGCGATTCTGGGCTTGAGCCGTGCAGCCGGAGAAACCGCACCGATTATGTTCACGGCAGCCGTGTTTTTCACCCCCCATCTGCCGACTTCGGTGTTCGACAAAATCATGGCTCTGCCCTATCATATTTATGTATTGGCAACTGCCGGAACCGACATCGATCTGACACGCCCGCTTCAGTACGGAACCGCATTGGTGCTGATCGCGCTGGTTTTGGGGATGAACATGATTGCCATTATCTGGCGCGCAAAATTGAGAAAACGGTTGAAATAAAAAGTGGGAAGTGAGAAATGGTAAAAGAAGAATCCGAATTGAAAATGAGCGCGAAGAATCTGAATTTTTATTACGGAGATGCTCAGGCACTTTTCGATGTATCACTGGACTTCAAGCCCTGTCAGGTAACTGCGCTGATCGGTCCGTCAGGATGCGGCAAAAGCACATTTTTACGATGCTTAAACCGTATGAACGATCTGATTCCCATCAGCCGTGTCAGCGGGGAAATTCTGTTGGACAAGGAAAATATTTATCATCCGTCTGTGGATGTGGTGATGATCCGGCGCAGAGTAGGTATGGTGTTTCAAAAGCCCAACCCCTTTCCCAAAACCATTTTTGAAAACGTGGCGTACGGGCTGCGGGTCAATGGCGTGAAAGACAAAACCTTTATCGAAAACCGTGTTGAGGAAAGTCTTAAAAAAGCAGCACTTTGGGAAGAAGTCAGAGACAGATTGAGCGAATCCGCACTGGGGCTTTCCGGCGGACAGCAGCAGCGGCTTTGCATTGCCAGGGCATTGGCAGTGGAGCCAGAAGTGGTTCTGATGGATGAGCCTGCGTCCGCGCTGGATCCCATTGCCACGCAGAAAATCGAAGATTTGATTCACGAACTAAAAGAATCTTACACGATCATCATTGTAACGCATAGTATGCAGCAGGCAGCAAGAGTATCGGATATGACTGCGTTTTTTTACATGGGAAAGCTGATCGAAGTCGGGGAAACCGATACCCTGTTCACCCGCCCGAAACTGAAGCAGACCGAAGACTACATCACCGGTCGTTTCGGATGATGAAAGAGGTTGTTATGGCAAAACATCTGCAAAGAGAATTGGAAGCGATCAAAAAAAGAATTCTGAGTCTGGGCGCGCTGGTGGAAGATCGGGTGCGTCTGGCTACCAAAAGCATTGACACGCGAAGCGAATTTGACGCGGAACGGGTGATCAAGATGGACTACGAGGTGGATGAGTCCGAAGTCGAGATCGAAGAAGAATGCTTAAAAGTTCTGGCACTTCATCAGCCGGTCGCGGTTGATCTGCGCTTTCTGGTGGCAGTTATCAAAATCAACAATGATTTGGAGCGTATCGCGGATGAGACAGTCAATATCGCGTATCGCGTAAAAACCATCTCCAAAAATAAAGACTGCAAATTTATTTTCGACTATTCCAAAATGGCGGAAAAAAGCAGAGCCATGCTGAGAATGAGTCTGGATGCGCTGGTGCATCTGGATACGGATATGGCGTTCAAAACCTGCCTGCTGGATGACGAAGTTGACGCATTTTGCAGCGGTGCCTATCAGTCGCTGAAAGAGGCTATCCGAAAAACACCGGAACATACCGGAACACTTATCAATATGTTTCTGGTATCGCGGCATTTGGAACGCATCGCAGATCACGCCACCAATATCGCCGAAGAAGTGATTTATCTGACCGAAGGCGAAATTGTCCGGCACGGGAAGTTCTGAATTTCTCACATCCTCTCAAGCAAATTCCTTCCGATCATTCCTCCGAAACTGCATGAAAATCCTGCTTGACTTATAAAAGTTTGAATAGTAAGAATATCAGAAGCATCATATCCGTACATAGCGAGCGGACGTGATGCTGTCAAACTAAGTTTTATATTGAATCTGAAAAAATGTACCGAGCAATAAATCGCCCGGCTATTCGCCAAAACCTGTTAAAGAATTTTTTATGAGACATTATGAAAAGCCTCAGAAATGGGCAGATCACTACACCCAGAAAGCCAAAAAGGATAACTATCCTGCGCGTTCGGTGTATAAGCTTCAGGAAATTCAGAATAAAACCCGCATTATCAAGCCCGGACATCGGATATTGGATTTGGGATGTTCTCCCGGATCATGGCTGTTGTATGCTGCCCAACTGGTCGGGGAAAAGGGGCAGGTCATGGGGATTGATCTGAAGCCTGTAACCATACCCTTGCCCGCTCATGCCAAAGCTTATCAGGGCGATATTTATGCCATAGATGATACGCTTTCTCAGGCAATTGGATATAACTTCGATGTGGTGATGAGCGATATGGCGCCGGATACCACCGGCATCAAAGATGTGGATGCAGCAAGATCGCATCTTTTATGTGAAGCAGCGCTCTCTGTTGCCAAAGAGCGGCTTTCTGCCGGAGGAGTTTTTGTATGTAAAATTTTTCATGGACCTGATTTCAAATCATTTTCAGATGCCGTCAGACAGGTGTTCCGCCAGCATAAAATATTCAAACCGGAAAGCAGCCGGAAAGCCAGCCGGGAGATTTATATTATCGGATCGGGGTTTGAAAAAAGATAAAAAATGAAGGAAGATCACAATGGCAAAGCCCAAGTTGAAAGAACTTGCTATTCGCCGGGATTGGTGCAAAGGATGTGGAATATGCGTTCACTTCTGCCCCAAAAACGTGCTGGAAATTGATGACACGGAAAAAGCCGCAGCAGTTCGCCCGGAAGAGTGTATCTGTTGCAGATTATGCGAACTCAGATGTCCTGACCTTGCGATTGACATTTATACGGAAGAAGAACATGAACGAGACAATCAGCCGATCAGTTAAATTTGTTCAGGGAAATGAGGCATGTGTGGAAGGTGCGATCTACGCGGGATTGAATTTTTTTGCCGGATATCCCATTACGCCGTCCACAGAAATTGCCGAGCATTTATCCGGTCGCCTGCCGGAAATCGGAGGGCGGTTTATCCAGATGGAAGACGAAATTGCTTCGATCTGTGCCATTATCGGCGCGTCTCTGACCGGAAACAAAGTAATGACCGCCACCAGCGGTCCCGGGTTTTCTTTGATGCAGGAAGGCTTGGGCTATGCGATCATGGCGGAAATTCCCTGCGTAATCGTCAATGTGCAGCGCGGAGGTCCTTCGACTGGGCTGCCCACCAGCGT
This sequence comes from uncultured Desulfonema sp., assembly GCA_964564775.1. Taxonomy (GTDB): domain Bacteria; phylum Desulfobacterota; class Desulfobacteria; order Desulfobacterales; family DYRC01; genus DYRC01. The sequence goes on from CAZMDM010000536.1 coordinate 10,129, forward strand.
CAGTCAGGGGGATGTGCTTCAGGCGCGATGGGGGGTTCACGGTGATCACTCGATTATTGCCATGACCGCATCCAATCATCAGGATGTATTTTCTGTTACCGTCGAGGCATTCAATATGGCGGAAACCTACCGGACTCCGGTGATTCTGCTTTTTGATGAAGTGATCGGACACATGAGGGAGCGGCTGATCGTGCCGAATAAAGGCGATATTCCGATTGTGGATCGTCTCAGAACCTCAGTCAGGCAGGGCGTTGATTATCACCCGTATCTTCCCAGAGAAGACGGACGCTTGCCTATGTCGGACTTCGGCGGAGTTCATCGCTACAATGTAACCGGACTGGCACATGACATGTGGGGATTTCCGACCAATAACCCGAACATCGTGCATGGTCTGATGCGCCATCTGGTGGATAAAATTCAGAATCATGTCAACACCATTACCCGATACAAAGAATTTCATACCCAAGATGCGGACTGTCTGCTGATTTCTTACGGGTCTTCCGCACGTTCCGCGCTCCATGTCGTGGAAAATCGCAGAGCCAGAGGAGAACGCATCGGGCTTTTGGAACTTCAGACCCTTTGGCCCTTTCCGTATGACCTGATTCGGGAAAAATGCGCCAAAGCCCGTCATATCGTGGTTGTGGAAATGAATATGGGACAGGTGCTTCGTTCGGTCAGACAGGCAGTGGATCGTCCCGAGCGCGTGGTTTTGGCAAACCGCATTGACGGCGTATTCATCACCCCTACGGACATCAAAAATATTCTGCGGATTGTTCAGGGAAAAGGAGTATAATCATCATGAGCATCAAAAATTATATCCGGGATAAATTTTTTCAGCATCTGTGGTGTCCGGGCTGCGGGCATGGGTTGTTTTTCCAGCATTTCCGGGGATTGGGATTGTCATGATCTGCATACGATGCACGGACGGGGGCTGGCGTGCGAAGCCGGCGTCAAACTGAGCAGACCCGAGTTGAATGTGTGTGGGACGATGGGAGACGGAGATGCTCTGGCAAGCGGCGGAAATCATTTGATTCATGCCTGCCGCAGAAATATTGCCATGACTGCCATCGTGATGAACAACCGTATTTATGGCATGAATGGCGGGCAGTATTCTCCTTTATCCGGTTACGGCACGCAGGCAACCACAGCAC
>CAZMDM010000537.1:0-6918 GCA_964564775.1 uncultured Desulfonema sp.
GATTTGTCCGGTCAATGCGGAAGAAGACAAAGCTCCCGGCAGAACTATGGCAATTCAGGCAACGCAGCAGAAAAAGCTTTGGATTACCACAGATCACAGCAAACATATTGTATTGAAAGATGAGTTTGCATCGGGTCCCGATGTTACCAAAGCCTGCCTGTCCTGCCATACGGAAGCAGCGGTTCAGTTTCACAAAACCATTCACTGGACATGGATCGATCCCAATGTCAAAGATGAAAAAATCGGCAAGGGCGGATATACCATGAACAATTTCTGCATCAATCTTCTGTCCAATGAGCCGCGCTGCACATCCTGTCATGCGGGCTACGGTTGGAAGGACAAATCGTTCGATTTTTCCGATCCGAGCAAAGTGGATTGTCTGGTCTGCCATGAACAGACAGGAACCTATAAAAAATTTCCGACCGGCGCGGGCAATCCGGTCAAAGAACCGACTGTGTTTCCTGAGAATAATGTAACCTTCACTCCGCCGGACTGGAACAAAGTCGCTCAGAGTGTGGCAAGACCCACCCGTCAGAATTGCGGTGTTTGTCATTTTTACGGCGGCGGCGGAGACGGCGTCAAACACGGAGATTTGGATTCTTCCATGTTCAAGCCTGCCAAATCTCTGGATGTTCACATGGATGCGGACGGCAAAAATTTTCAGTGCGTGCGCTGTCATTCCACAACACTTCACAATATTGCAGGACGGGTGTATGCCACTCCGGCTTCGACACATCGCAAAAGCCTGATTCAGGATGATTTAAGCGCGAAAATCATGTGCGAATCCTGCCATAGTGCCACGCCGCACAAAAGCGATGATCAGAAACTCAACGATCATACGGACAAAGTCGCGTGCCAAAGCTGTCATATTCCGAGCTTTGCCCGCGTCAATCCGACCAAGATGCGTTGGGACTGGTCAACTGCGGGAAAGAAAAAAGATGGCAAACCGTATCTGGAAAAAGGTCCTTTGGAAAAACCTTCGTATGACAGCAAAAAAGGCGATTTTATCTGGGCAAAAGACGTTGTGCCGCAATATTTCTGGTTCAACGGCTCTATTCAGGGGCTTACGGCAAAGGATGTGATTGATCCGTCTAAGCCGGTTCGGGTCAACTGGGCGGTAGGTGCGCGAGATGACGCCAATTCCCGGATTTTCCCCTTCAAGGTTCATACCGGAAAACAGCCCTATGACAAAGTGAACAAGACGCTGCTCATTCCGCATCTATTCGGACCCAAAGAATCCGGCGCATACTGGGGCAATTATGACTGGAAAACCGCTTTGGAAAAAGGTATGGAATACGCAGGGTTGAAATTCAGCGGAGAATATGATTTTGTGGAAACATCGTATATTTTTCCCACAACTCACATGGTCGCTCCCAAAGAAAATGCACTGAAATGCAGTGCCTGTCATAGTCATAACAGTCGGCTTGCCAATCTGAGCGGATTTTACATGCCCGGACGGGATCGGGTGAAATTCATTGATATTTCAGGATGGATATTGGCGATATGCTCGCTGGCAGGCGTGATGCTGCACGGTCTGGGCAGAGTTATTTCACGCGGCAGAAAGGAGAAGGAAGATGGCAGATCAGAATAATAATATGGTCAAAATGTATCTGTATTCCCGATTTGAGCGATTCTGGCACTGGGTTCAGGCAGTTCTGATTATTGGTCTGACAATTACAGGCTTTGAAGTTCACGGGGTTTATCATCTGATCGGGTTTAAAAAAGCAGTTGCATTGCACAGTATTTTGGGGATTTCATGGCTGGTGCTGTTCATATTTATCGTATTCTGGCTGTTCACCACTGGCGAATGGAAACAATATATTCCCACCACCAGAAAGCTTTGGGATGTGGCACGATATTATGCGATTGATATTTTCAAAGGACTGCCTCATCCGGTGAAAAAACAGAAAGATGCCAAGCACAATCCCTTGCAGCGACTGACCTATCTGGGATTATCCGCACTGCTGCTTCCGCTTCAGATGGTCTGCGGGCTGCTGTATTATACTTATAATGATTGGCAGATCTGGGGAATTGCAAGGTTTCTGAATCTGGGAACCATCGCGGTCATCCATACGATCATCACCTTTCTGATCCTGTCTTTTCTGATCGTGCATGTGTATATGACTACCACGGGACATTCTGTGTTTTCGCATATTGCCGCCATGATTTCCGGTTGGGAAGAAGTGGAAAAAGGTGTGCAGGTCGAGGATTGGGAAAAGAAAAAAATAGGATGAGCAAAGCGGGTTTTGTCGGATACAGTCGCAGAAAATGACAGCGATCATCAATCCGGTGCTGCTGAAAGGAAAGATAAGATGCAAAAAACAACAGGGCTTGTCATCCTGATATTTCTGTTTTTATCGGAAATAGGAATCGCAGGAACTTTGCCCACAAAATTCGATCATATCGAAATCACTGTCGGAGTGCAGGATGAAAATGCCATATCGGGTCCGGCAGCTGCACATGCGGAAACATGGCAGAAAAAGACCGGCGCAAAGGTCAATATCATCAAAATGCCTTTCGGCAATCTGTTTCGGGAATATATGGCTGCGATGACATCCGAAATCCCGAAATTCGATGTGATCTTCTTCTGTCCTGCATGGGCAGGGGATTTTTATCCATATTTATCCGAAATTCCGAAAGAAATCGTGGAAGATGAAAGCTTTGACGATATTCACGACACCTATCGGGATCGCCTGATGAAATGGGGCAACAAACGGATTGCCATATCTGTTGATGGGGACCTGTTCATGGGATATTACCGGAAAGACCTGTTTGAAATCGGACAGAATCGCAATGATTTCAAGGCAAAATACGGCTATGATCTGAAAGCGCCCGATACATGGAAACAATATCGAGATATTGCGGAATTTTTTACCGGCAGAAAAAGTCCAGACGGCAAAATGCTTTACGGCGCAGCAGAGGCGTTTGCCAGCAGATCGCATCAGTCGTGGTTTTTATTCAGCCGGGCAGCCGCATATAGCAGACATCCCGATCATAAAGCCGCGCAATTTTTCGATCCTGATACCATGAAACCTCAGATCAACACTCCCGGATGGGTGCGTGCGCTTGAAGAATATGCGGAGATTCTGAAATTCTGTCCGCCGGATGCTCTCAACTACCGGGTGGATGATATGAGAAAAGCGTTTCACAGCGGCTCTGCGGTTCTGAGCATCGAATGGGCAGATACGGGAACCATTGCGGAAGACCCGAAAATCTCTTCGGTTGTCGGCAAGGTCGGATATTTCATTCTGCCGGGAACGAGCGAAGTATGGAATTACAAGACCAATAAATGGGATCAGATGCCGAGTATTCACAAAACTCCGTTTCTGGCTTTCGGCGGATGGGTAGCCGGTGTTCCTGCCAACAGCAAAAATAAAGATGCCGCGTGGAATTACATTGTGTGGTACGGAAATCCCGAGAACAGTCTGCACGATGTGGTTACCGCAGGCACAGGAATCAATCCTTATCGCCTGTCTCATTTTATCAATGCGGACGCATGGACCAAAGCATTGTCCAAAACCGCCGCCACAGAGTATCTTGGCGTGATCCGTGCAAGTCTTGATTCTCCCAATGCTGCATTGGATCTGCGGATTCCGGGATTTTTCGAATATACCGAAACATTGGATACGCAGATTACGCGGGTCTTGAAGAAAGAAATATCTGCCCAAAAAGCATTGGAGCAGGCAGCGACTGATTGGGATAAAATCACAGACAAATACGGGCGGGATAAGCAACTTGAGATTTACAGAGTTTCATCGGGTCTTGCGCCGAAAAAGAATCGGGATTGAAGGATATTTTTCATTCTTCAATCCCTCATCATTCTGTTTACAGCACCGGCAATTATCTCTGTCGCCTTGCCGATTTCGGCGTGAGTGGTCATTCTGCCCACACTGAAACGCAGCGTTCCTTTTGCCCATTCTGCCGGAACGCTCATCGCTTCAAGCACATGAGAAATTTTTACCGTATCCGAATGACAGGCGGCTCCTGCGGAAGCAGCGATTTCCAGTCCGATCTCTTCCAAAATCCGATTTGCCTCAAGTCCTTTGAAAGATACGCTGAGCGTATTGGGCAGGCATATTTCAGGATGACCGTTGCGCCGGATATCGGGGATATTCCGAACAAGCCCGCCATATAACGCATCTCTCAACTCCTTGAGATGGCGGATATTTTTGTCAATATCCCTGTTGAGAATCTCACAGGCTTTGCCTAACCCTGCAATATGAATTACATTTTCGGTTCCGGCTCTCAAGCCTCTTTCCTGACCCGCTCCGTGAATGAATCGCTCGATTTTTACTCCCTCTCGGATAAACAACGCGCCGATGCCTTTTGGCGCATAGAGTTTATGTCCGGCTACCGAAAGCAAATCCACGCAGAGTTCCTGAACATCCACACGCGTTTTTCCGAGCGACTGAGCCGCGTCCGTGTGCATGACAATGCCGTATTTTTTGGCAATGGCTGAAATCTCTTCAATAGGCTGTATTGTTCCGACTTCATTGTTGGAGTGCATGATGCTGATCAGAACGGTTTTCGGTCCGATAGCGTTTTCCACATCGCGGGGATTGACCATGCCGAAATGATCCACCGGCAGATACGTGATTTTCACGCCGAATCTTTCCACAAAGCGGCATATTTCCAAGATTGCCGGATGCTCGATCTGAGACGTAATGATATGATTGCCTTTGTCCCGGAACGCATCCAGAATACCGCAAACCGCATGATTATTCGATTCCGTGCCGCCGCTGGTGAAAATAATTTCCGAAGCTTTGCAGTTGATCAGAGCGGCAAGCTGCTGCCGTGATCGTTCCACAGTTCGTTTGGGTTCAATACCGTAAAGATGACTGCTGGAAGGGTTTCCGAACTCGTCTTCCAAAAACGGTTTCATTGCTGCAATCACTTCGGGATCGAGCGGTGTGGTGCCATTGTAATCCAGATAGATCGGTTTTGTCATATCTTTCACCCTTTGATGTTTCTTGCCAATCCGTACAACAAGCGCTCATCGTCTATAAATGCCACATCCGTAAGCATCTTATCCGTCTCTTTTTTCTTCCACCGGAAAATGCCTCTGCTGTATGCAGATGGAGATTTACCGAGCATGACCGGAATATTTTCCAGCATGACCGGATGGAGCGGATAAATTCCATATACCTCATCCACCGGAAAAACCCACTGATCACTTCCGTCATTGATGACCATCAGACGCCTGGGCAGTTGACGATGTTTGCGGTCTTCCGATTCGATACCCAGCAATGCCTGAAGCGATACACACAACTGAATTTCGCCATGAACATTGATAACTCCCAGCAAAATTTTGCTTTTGCGGAGAGGCAGCGTGTGAAACTTCGCGGATTCGATGATTTCGGCAAATACCTGTGTTCTCAGTGCAAGCCACTCTTTTCCGATGCGGAAGATGACCACTGAAAATGTTCCCGCGACTTCCTCCTCTTTCGGCGCGGCTACAATCTCGGTCCATACCTGCTGATACGCTTCGTCAATTTCGTGATCCAGAAGTTTCCGTCCTGCCCGGACAAATATCTCGCAGTTTCGACAGTGAATTACTCTATCGAGTTCGGAACACCTCGGTCTTTCATCTCCCCAGACCCCGATATGTTTCCAGCATTTCTCAGTTCTCATTTTTCAGTTCCCATTTCTCTGACCCGCTCGGATCGCTGTTTCAACTGATTGGCAGCTGCAATCTCTCCCCGTTTTTCCAGAATCGCTGCCAGATAATGAAGCGCGTCTTCATGCCGGGGATCAAGATATAATGCCTTGTTCAGCCAATGTTCCGCGCCGCTGTCATCTTTTCGGGCTTTCATCACAAGACCCATCAGGAAATGTACTTCGGCATCCGTAGGGTTCGATATCAAATAAATTTTGCAAAGCTCCTCAGCCTGTCGGAGATTTCCCTGATCCGCACAGGATTTTATCTCCGCTATCGAAATCGGTACCGGAGTTTCGGCAGGCTTCGGCTTGGCAGGCGAACGGTCTGACGGAATATCTGGTTTTCGAAAAATTCTGTTTTCATTAGAAGTTACCGATAGAGAGACTATCTCAGCAGTCTGTGATCTGCTTTCCGTAATCAGAGTCGCGCCTTTGCGAAACACAAATGCCTGCGGAGGATGTATCCGGCTGAGCATCGGAAGCGAGAATAGCCCGTGTTCCGCGTGTCCCACAAACAGCAAGCCCTGCGGCGCAAGCAGTCGGACAATATTTTCAATTCCTCTGAGGCGGGCGGAATCGCTGAGATAAATCATCAGATTCCGGCAAAAAATAATATGATACGGCAACTCGTGCTTCAGAAACCCGCTGTCCGCCAAATTCCCCTTTATCCACCGGATTTTATGCCGAAGCAACTCATTCATCTGATATCCGCCGGGTATCGCGTGATAATATTTTTTATCAAATTTGGGTTCTCTGTCTCTGAAAGATTCCCTGCCGTAAATTCCTGCAACAGCTTTGTTCAGAAGTTTCTGACTGATGTCAGCAGCATCTATATGAAATTTATGATACGGAATTCCCGCGTCCGTCAGCGTAATGGCAATCGAATACGCCTCCTCTCCGCTGGAGCAGGGAATGCTTAAAATCCGAACTGTCTGAGATGTCTTTTGGAAAATCCGGTCAGAGATGAGATATTCTCTTAAAAATTGATATGATTCTGGATTTCGAAAAAACCGAGTCTCCGGCACGATGATAAGCTCTGTCAGTTCTCCCAATTCCGACTCCGACTGTTCCAGATGCTCAAAATAGTCGCTTTCATTCGAAATACCGATAGTTGTCATCCGCCGGAAAAATGCACTCTGAACCGCGGAATATCCTACCGTACCGGCTGACAAAACGGTTTTATTTTCAACCAGAAGCTCGATTTTTTGTAACATACAAGCAACCTTATAAACGCACTCCCATAAGTGGATGCAAAACAAA
>CAZMDM010000538.1:0-8906 GCA_964564775.1 uncultured Desulfonema sp.
ACCATGACGCGCGCAAAGCCTTTGTCGAGTTGATTCACAACGGTTATGTTCATGCGCTGTTGGCAGGCAATGCACTGGCAACTCACGATGTCGAAGGCGCAATATTCAAAACCGCTCTGGGGCAGGAACTGTATTCCAAAAAAAGCGTCAGTATGGGACATTATCATCATCTGGACGCGATCAATACCATCCGCAATGCGGGTTCGATTCGCAACGCCATTGACAATGGAATTGTCCGAGACGGCGTGATGAATGCGGTGATCGGGAAAAATATTCCGTACTTGCTGGCTGGCTCTATCCGGGATGACGGACCTCTGCCCGAAGTGGTCGCTGATGCGTATCAGGCTCAGGACAAGATGCGGGCAATTGTTCGGAAGGCGACAACGGTGATCGCACTTGCCACGCAGCTTCATGCCATTGCAGTCGGGAATATGTCGCCGTCTTACCATGTAGCGGATTCGGGATCGGTGCGACCTGTTTATTTTTATTCGGTGGATATGTCGGAATTTGCCATCAGCAAGCTGGTCAATCGCGGCTCTTTGACTGCTCGCTCCATTCTGACCAATGTTCAGGATTTTGTAGTAACTGTTGCCAGAGGAATCGGGCTTACAGTCAGAAAATAGATCTGTAATATGCAACTGATTGGATTGGATGAATCACACCGGCAATCTTGGAACGAGCTGGTGCTTCAGACACCCGAAAGCGGCTTCATGCAGTCGTGGGAGTGGAGTCTGTTCAAACAAGCCGAAGGGCAGCAGATATTGCGGCTGGGTATTTTAGATGACAGCCATGATCTGCTTGGCGGTGCAATGGTGTATTGTAGCGGATCCCATGCGCCGTATCTCATGCCCCATGGTCCCGTGCTGCCCTGGCAGGATGAAGATAAGGCAAAATATTGTTTCGATCTGATTTACCATGAACTCGGCAGAATTGCTGAAAAAACGCATTCGCCGATTATCCGCATCGAGCCGTTATTACAAAAAGTGCCGCTATGGATGAACCATGCGGTTCGTGCGCCGCTTGATCTGATTCCCACACCGACACTGGTGATTGATCTTGGCAAATCCGAAGATGAACTTCTCAGTGCCATGCGTCCCAAAGGACGCTACAATATCCGGCTTGCGATGAAAAAAGGCGTTGAAGTGGTGTGCAGAAATGATGATCAGGCAGTGGATGATTTTTATTTCTTGTTCGAATTGACTTATCGGAGACATGATTTTTTCGGAGAACCGAAGCGGTTTTTTGTGAATATATCCCGATTTCTCCCTTCTCACTTATACGTCGCATATTATCAGGGAATGCTTCTGGCATCGGCAGTCGTGATTTTTTTCGGGAATATTGCCACGTTTCTGTACGGAGGGTCTCTGCCGTTTATGAGATCGGCGATGGCGCCATACCTGATGCACTGGCAGATTATGCGCGATGCAAAAGCCGCCGGATGCCGATATTACGATTTTTTCGGAATCGCACCACCCGATGAGCCGCATCATGCCTACACTCGTTTCTCCCGATTCAAATCCCGATTCGGGGGCAAAATTGTTACGACTGTTGGCGCTCATGATTTTTATCTGTATCCGCAGCTGGCGGAACTGTGGATCAACAGACTTCGGACATAATACAAAGCCCTTTCCCTCAAGAAGAAGCTCTCTTATGCTTCGATTCATCCATTCCCACTGACGCGTTTATTCTTGACTTATCTGCGCCGATATAGTATCAGATATAAATACTTGCGCCCGTGGCTCAGTGGATAGAGCGTCAGCCTCCGGAGCTGAATGCCGCTGGTTCGATTCCAGCCGGGCGCACCATTCATTTCTTACTTCCTGATTTTACATCGCTTTCAGATTCATCTGATATATACTTATGATATATATACCTTATCGGCAAATAGCTTCCGCAGATTCCGATCGTGTACGAAAATTTTAAATTTTTTTCTTGACGGAATGATGTCAGTTTGTTAATGAATGAACATTCATTCATTTTTGAAAAACAATATGATTTATACGGAAATACCATCATCAATTTGGGAGGATTCAAATGGAGATTTTGGTGTGCGTGAAGAGGGTTCCGGATACCTCTGAAAACGAAATCGTCATCAAAAAAGACGGCTCCGATATCGAGCGCGGAGACCTTGTGTACTCGGTCAACGAATGGGACAACTATGCGGTGGAAGAAGCCATTCAGATCAGAGATAATGTCGGTGGAACCGTTACGGTAGTTACAGTCGGCGACAGCGCATCCGAAGAAGTTTTAAGAAGAGAAATGGCTATGGGCGCGGATAGCGGTGTTCTGTTGTCAGATAAAGCATTTGACGGTTCTGACGGAAAAGGCATTGCCACCATTCTGAAAGCCTTTGTTCAGAAAGGCAAATATGATCTGATTATGACCGGCGCACAGGCAGATGACGGTGCGGGTCAGGTCGGCGGTATGCTTGCTGCCATGCTTGATCTGCCGTATGCGTCTTTGGTCAACAAGATCGAGATCGTCAATGACAAAACGATCAAAGTGGGACGCGAAATCGAAGGCGGCAATCAGGAAATGAACGAAATGGAACTGCCCTGCGTGCTTTCGATTCAGACCGGTATCAATGAACCCCGGTATGTGGGCATTCGCGGTATTCGCAAAGTGGCTTCCGTAGAAATTCCGGTCCACAATGCTGCAGGATTGGGTGTTGATGCCAAAGCTGTGGGCGCAGCCGGTGCAAAAGTCAGCCGTGCAGATTATTTTGTGCCGGTTCTGGGCAAGGGTGCGGAAATGATCGAAGGCAGCACCGATGAACTGTCGGATAAACTGATCGAACTTCTGAAGTCCAAGGGAGGGATTAAATAATGGCAACTTTTGCTTATATCGCACACAAACAGGGCAAGGCGGATGATTCGGCTGCCGAATTGGCAGCAGCCGCCAAAAAAATCGATACTTCCGCTCCGGTTACGGCAATCGTCATCGGATCCGGCGTGGATGCGGTTTGCAATGAAGTCGCAGCTTTTTACAACGAAGTTTGGAAAATTGATAACGCAGCTCTGGCATATCCCAATGCCGAAGTGATCCGTAAGATTCTGGTCAAAATTCTTCCCAAAGGCTCTGTGCTGCTGGTTCCCCATGACACTTTCGGCATGGATTTGTCTCCCGGACTTTCGATCAAACTGGATGCCGCATTCGTATCCGATGTGGTCGGCATTGACGGCGTGGAAGGCGGCAAACTCAAAGCAGTTCGTCAGGAATACAGCGGTATGGTCAGCACGCATGTTCTGTGCGATCTGTCTTCCGGAGCGGTGGTCAATGTTCGCGGCGGCGCATTCAAACCCGAAGGCGCGGCAGTCGGCGGAAAAGTCGTGGATAAAAGCGGCGATGCAGGCGATCTGACTCCCAAAGGACGCAAATTTCTGGAAGTCGTTGCTGCAGAAGCCGGCGAAGTGGATATTACCAAATCAGATGTTCTGGTATCTGTGGGACGCGGTATTGGCGAACAGGACAATCTGCAGATCGTGTTCGATTTGGCAAAAGTCATGGGTGCGGAAGTTTCCTGCTCCAGACCCATCGTAGATGCCAAATGGCTGGAAAAAGCCCGTCAGGTCGGCACATCGGGTCAGACGGTCAAACCCAAAGTCTATATGGCTCTCGGCATCAGCGGCGCGTTCCAGCATCTGGGCGGCATCAAAGGCTCGCCGTTTATGGTGGCAGTCAACAAAAATCCCAAAGCCCCGATTTTCCAAGTGGCAGACATCGGCGTTGTGGGCGATATTCTCGAACTCGTACCTGCTCTGACCGACAAAATCAAAAAAATGAAATAGTTTTTCTGCCCAGCCGATTTGTTTTCCGAGTCGAAGACAAATCGGCTATCAGCAATCTTATAGCATTTCCCTGCCTATTTTAAAACTGAAAAAGTGCAGAAACATTCTTCAACTTCGATATTAAGATTCAAGCTTATAGCGCTTATCCAGAATCACCACTTTTCCCCGATCCGTCTCGCATCGGATCAGCCTGCCGATGCCCTGTCTGAGTTTGATATGGGTATCGTAATGATAGCGGCTCCAGAATTCTTTGGGCGATAAAATCCGTTTTCTTGCCATCTGAAGCGCGTCATACGGCGAGGGATACGGAATCCGGGTGATAATCACCTGAGTCAATGTATCTCCTTTGAAATCCACGCCGTACCAGAAGCTGTCCACGCCGAACAGCACGCTTTCTTTCAATGCCCGAAATTCCTCGCACAGATTCGCGGATGACATACCGTTTTGCTGAATCAGCAGGGGATAATTTGCCGCGTTCGCGGATTTGGCAAAGCGTTCCGCAACTGCATTCAGATCGCTGTAACTCGAAAATAAAACCAATGTGCGCCCTTTGTTCTGACGGATCAGTTCGGGCAGAAGTTCCGTAACCGATTTCAGCCATGCGTCTTTATTGGAAAACGTGCCGCTCACCGCGTTATCCGGCACGACAATCTGCATCGCGTCTTTGGAAAACGGCGAATCAATCACGGCAAAGCGGAATTCTTTGGGATGCTCATCCTCGATCTGCATATCCGGCAGGCGATTCATGCCGCTCAATGCTTTGAAATTGTCGAAACTTCCCCGATAGCAAAGCGTTGCTGCTGTGAACACCACACAGTCTTTTTTTTCGTAAATCTGATGCCGGATGGTCTGCGCCACATCCACCTGCTGGGCAATCAGCAGCCAGTTTTTGGGAAACAACTGGCAGGCAATCACAATATTCTGAAGCGCAAAGCTTTCCCGGATCGTGTTCAGCGCGTCCGCATATTCCCCGATCTGAGACAGGGCATTTTTCATGCGCTCGGAGGTTCGGACAACCAGTTTCAGCACCATGCGCTTTTCATCATCTTTCATAAAATCCAAATGCTTGCAGATATTCTGCAATCGGGATTTCAATTCATTCAAAAGCGATTGAATCATGCCTTCCCGCAATACTGGATGATCTCTTTCCAACTCGAACATCATGCCCGCAGCCGCGTTGGGATGAATGCTGCCCAAAACCGTTCTGATTTCCGCAATGGTGGAGCGGATATCGGCAATCTCATCTGTTGCTCTTCGGATCTTTCCGGCATGTTCTCCCGCAATATGCCCCGAAATCCGCTTCAGCACGGTTTCGACATATTCGATGGTATCGGCAATTTCACCGGAAAAAATTTCTTCGCTGAACGCATTTCTCACCGCGTGTTCGAAATGATTTGCCTCGTCAATAATGCAGTTTCTGAACAAACCGGATAACGCGGCATCAGAATCCAGCAAAGCCAATTTGTGATGGTTGGTGATAATCAGATTTGCAGAATTTGCCTCTGCCGTAACCACCTGCGCGGGGCAGAGCAGATGACCGGCAGTGCATCCGCTCCGGGATGAAGTTTCATTGAACAACTGCCTGAAAAACTGGCTGTTTAAATAAAACCGGATTTTATCTCCCACCGAATCTCTGTCCGCATTGCGAAACTGAAATACCAGATTGACAAAATACAGCCAACCGATCAGTTTTTCCTGTCTGAATTCTTCATCATACATGGCATCCAGTTTCTGAACACAGATATAGCTCGATTTGCCTTTCAGTACCACAGTGGAAATATCGCGATACAGATCATTGAAAATACGTTTGCTTGCGGTCAGTTCCTGCCTAAATATCTGTTCCTGAAGACTTTTGGTGTAAGTCGAAATCGCAGCTTTGGCATCGGGGTTCAGGCGCAGAAATTCCAGTACCGGAATCAGGTATCCCTGAGTTTTCCCGGTTCCCGTGCCGGCTTCGATTGTCAGCACTGCCGCATCGTTGAGCGCATTTGAAACAAGACGGGCATACTCGATTTGTTCCTTGCGGAAGGTATAGCCTTTGCCGGATTCTGCCATCTGCTGAAACAGGGCATGGACAGTTTCGTAAGATACAGGCTTGAAATCGGAAATTTTTTCTTTCTTTTCACGGGAACGGGAAGTGGTTCTTTCGAGAAAACTTTTCCATTTTCCGCTGTCCCGGATCGTGCAGGGATCGAACATTTCGCCAAAATAGTTTTTGAATTGCCGGGCAAGATGCACAAAAAGCTTTCCGAACAAGGTATCGCTTTTGCCGAGATAATAGCGGATTGCAGGCGCGGATCGCGTAATTTTGTCATTGAGACAGACGCCGCAGATATGCTTTATCAGGGCAACAGAGATCTGCACCATATCCGCAGTGGTAAAACTGATTTTATCCCGCTGCTTTTTAAATAAAAATTCCCATATCCGTTTCGGAGAAATCGTTTCCATGAACGGCAAAAAAAACTGAGCTGCAAAGTTTAAATCCACACTGCGCCGGTGATTGCAGAATTCCCGAACATCCGCGATATTACCGCGATTATCGAAGATCACAACAAATTTCCGGTTTCCGAGAAATTCTTCGAATTCCGCCTGAACATTATTACGCGTCGGCGCGGATAAAATCACATTTTTGGACAGATTGGAATGTCCCCGTTCTCTTGCCGTGAAATGGGCATAGCGGATCAGCGAGGAAAATGTCTGCTGCAAACCGTCTTCATTGAGAATCATGGCAGATATCTCATACAGACGGTTTCCGTTATCTGCTATGATGCCGCTGTGCGCGCAGACAATTGCAATGTCTGTTATATCGTAATCATAAGCGTTCAGCATGATGTATTTCCGATCCGGTGCAGAGAGGCTCTCTTTATTTCAGATCGGTTTTGCGGTATGTCTGCAAGCATAATCGGGTAGTCAACAGACTGAAACAGGAAGCTTTTATCAAGGATTTCAATCATGATTAATGATATATTGCCAAACAGTAAGCGTTCGACCTCCGAATCCGAAGAAATGTTCGGAGGTCATTCGCATCAGTAAAGCCCTTTTTCTTTGGCTGCTTTCAGCCATGACGGAAACTCGCCTAGCATCCGCCGATAGAGTTCTTCGTCCGCAATCTCGCCGATGTCATTCACCGCGAAAAAATTCGCGTTGTCAATCACTCTGCCTTTCAGGGTATCCAATTTTTCCAGAAAATCGAAAGAACTTTTGCCGATTCCAATAAACTGCCAGAAAATCGGATATTTGGAAGCATCGATCAAGGCTGCTTCCGCCTGTTTTTTGTCCGAATTGTCGCCGTCGGTAACAAACATGACATACGCGGGATCTCCCGCGGTTTTGGTGTACTTTTTGATAATTCGCTTCATCACGCCCGAGTATGAGGTGCCACCTCTCATTTTGTAAAACGCTTTGAGAAGGGTATTTGTGGTAAATTCGAAGAAATTCTTCTCGAAGACTTCTCCGATTTCGTTATCTCCTGTATCGAACATGAAGATATCCGCAGCGCCGTTGTCATCAAACTGCATTGCCAATCCCAGAAGTCTGGCACAAAGCTGCTGCACCGTACCGTTTTCATACAACGGAATCATCGAGCCTGAAGCATCCAGCGAAAGCGCCACCCGGGCACGCTGTTTCTGCAAGCCTGCCATTCCGACAGCAAAGCCGGCTTTCTGTTTGAGCTGAATCAGCCGTGCCTGAGCTTCTTCTTTGGATCTGAGCTGCATTATGCACCTCTTATATTATTTTTTAATAATATCAATAAGTTGATTGAGATTGGTCAAACCTTTCAGGGTTCCGGCTTTACTGCTGTTGATCAGGGATGCTCCGACAGGACTGCTGTTGTCAATAGTGGCAATCAGTGCGACATTTCCCATTTCTCCGGTATCCAATACAACATCGTAGTTTTTGCCTTTGTCATCGAGCAGGGTGAGGCGTACATCGCTGTCTTTGAACCGGGCAGGGGAACCGGACTGAATTTTGCCGTAATCCCAGCACATAATCCAGACATATTTCATGTCGTCAAGCTTGGCAATCCGCATACTTTCTTCTTTCTGACCGCCGGAATCTCCGACGCCCTCATCTCCGCTGAGCTGCATGAACGGAAACACATTCAGATCACCGAGTTCTCCGAAATACACGATACCCTGCTTGCCCTGTTTGTCTTCATATACCGCAGCCAGATCGAAATCCGCAGCAGTACTCCACTTCATCGTAACAAGCAGTTGTTTGAATCCGCCGACATTTGCCTGTGAACCTTTCTGTTTCAGTTCCATTGCCGAAGTCTCCTTTCTTACAGTTTCCCTCCTGAGAGGGGCATGGGAATATTCACAATGATATCCGGCAGCACGCTGCCGGATACGACCTTATTTTCCCGATTTGGAAGCATTCACTTTATCCCGGAGTTTACCCGAGCATTTGAATGTAACCACCCGTCTGGGAGCCAGCATCAGATTCGCGCCGGTGGCAGGATTGCGTCCTTTTCTTTCTTTTTTCTGCTTGACACAGAACTTGCCGAATCCGCTGATCAGAACATCCTCACCGTTTTCCATAGAGCGTTTCATAATCTCCAGCAGGGTTTCCACCACTTCCACGCTTCGTTTTCTCGAAAAACTGAGTTTGTTCTGAATCTCATCCATTATCCGGGCTTTTGTAAGCGTCATTGCTTTCGGGTCTGTCATAACTGTTCCTTTCATGCCTGTTTGAAAAATTATCAGATTTTTATGCCGGTAAAAATACAGTTATATCAAGATTTTGTCAAGAGATGATCTTGAATGCGGAGTAATTGTTTGAAAATAATTCAAATTTTTCTGAAATGTCTATTTGAAATATTATCACATTGCTATGACCGATGCTGCTTCTTCGACTGTGGTAAGCCCCTGACGGATTTTTTCTGCGACACTTTCTTTCAGACTTCTGAATTTTCCGCTTTTCTGGGCAGCTTTGGCGATTTCGTAAGCAGATTCGCTTTTGAGAATCATTTCCTGAACCATTTCATCAACCACCATGACTTCGAATACGCCGGTTCTGCCTTTGTAGCCGGTATTCAGACAGTTGAAACAGCCTTTTGCCTGAACGAAATTGTCGTTTTCAGAAGGCTTCAGCCCCCAATATTTCAATACGGATTCG
>CAZMDM010000539.1:0-20723 GCA_964564775.1 uncultured Desulfonema sp.
GCGGTACCGGAGGTGGGGGCGGGCAGATCGGCGATCTTCCCGATTACTATGTGGCACAGCTTCGGTATCAGATCGAAAAAAACTGGTCATATCCTGAATCACTTGCGGGGTCGCAAGCCAAAGTTCAGGCGATTGTCAATGTCAGAGTATCGCCGGGCGGTGAAATCAAAGAAGTCTGGTTCGAAAGAAGATCGGGCAACAAATATCTGGACGAGTCTGCTCATAAAGCAGTGATGAAATCTAATCCGCTTCCGCCGCCGCCCAAAGGATATAGCGAATATGTGTTCGGATTTATCTTTACTCCGAAGGGATTGAAATAATTTATGATGCGTTTTCGTTTGAATGTATTGAGCTTGTTTCTGGGGATACTTTTGTATCCGATGCTCTGCCCAGCGCAGATTTATATTGACATCAGCAATCCGTCTCTCAGACGAATACCGATTGCGATTCCGATCTTCAAACCCTTATCCGGGAGCGAAGATGCCATTTCCCGAAGAGGCTCGGATATTCTGGCTTCCACACTGGATTTTACCGGATATTTTAAAATACTGGACAGAGCGGCATTTCTGGATGATTACAGAACGTTTGATCCCGCAGTGGTCAATTATAAGAACTGGACAGCAATAGGTTCGGAGCTTCTGGTTACCGGAGCTGCTCAGGTTCAGGGCGACAGCCTGACGATGGATTTAAGACTGTTCGATACCTTCAAAGGAAATCTGCTGGTCGGGAAACGATACAAAGGGAATGTCAACGATCTTCAGAAAATGGTTCGGAAATTCTGTAGCGAAATTATTTATGCACTGACCGGCAACTGGGGTGTTTTCGACAGCCAGATTACTTTTGTATCCACAGGGACGGGATTCAAAGAAATCTATGTCTGCGATTTCGATGGCACGAATCCTCAGCAGATTACCGGCAACAGAAGTATCAGTATGACACCGGCTTGGTCTTCGGACGGAAATTGGATTGCTTACGTCTCTTATGTCCGAAAAAAACCCTCGGTGGTGATAAAAAGTTTGGCAGATCGGAGAGAGTCCGTAGTCGAGGAAGGCAACATGAGTATTACGCCTGACTGGGTTCCGGGTAAGTTCGAACTTTCAGCTAGTATCTCGATGGGAAGTACTCAGCAAATTTATTTGTTGACCGGAGGCGGGAAAATTATTAAAAAGATCAGTAACGGTCCGGTGATTGATGTTTCTCCCTCGTGGGCGCCGGACGGACATCGCTTTGCGTTTGTGTCCGACAGAACCGGAAGCCCGCAGATTTATGTGGGCGATAGTTCGGGACGCGCGGATCGTCTGACCTTCGAAGGTAAGTATAATACTCAGCCTTCATGGTCCCCCAAAGGGGATAAAATTGCGTATTCTTCGATGTCTGGCGGAAGTATCAATATTTTTGTAATAGGACTCGATGGCAGAGGGGCAGCTCAGCTGACGTATAACTCCGGCAGAAACGAATATCCCTCATGGGCGCCGGACGGAAGTATGATTGTATTTTCTTCAACCAGGGAAGGTGGCAGTAAGATTTACGTTATGACGGCTTACGGAACCGATCAGCGGCGGCTTTTATCTCTACCCGGAGAACAGAGCAGTCCGAAATGGTCGCCGAGAGTTGTCCGTAATTAAAATAAATTCTTTTTTTAACTCGAAAGGAGAAGAGATGAAAAGAAAGTTGTTCATGGTGTTGGCGTTGGTATTGATTGTTCCGGGGTTGCTTTTGACAACGGCTTGCAGCAAAAAAGCAGTCAAATCTACCTCAGATACAGGTGCGGGTTCCGGTCTGACACAAGGCAGCGGAAAAGGAACATCCGGTGGAAAAACCGGTGATGGTAGCACTAGCGGTCTTGATGGCAGAGGTACAACTCCGATGGATTCGGCAACAAGCAGATTCGTGAACGAAGATGTTCATTTTGCTTATGACAGTTCCGCACTGGATGCCGAAGCTCAGGCAGTTCTGAAATCCAAAGCTGAGTTTCTGCGGAACTATTCCGGTAATGTAACCATCGAAGGTCATTGCGATGAACGCGGTACCAGCGAGTACAACATGGCATTGGGCGAAAGACGCGCTCAGAGTGCGAAGAAATTCCTCATGAATCTGGGCATTGCCGGTTCCCGTCTGAATACGGTGAGCTATGGCAAAGAGCGTCCTTTGGATCCGGGACATGATGAATCTGCATGGGCAAAAAACAGAAGAGCTCATTTCGAACTGAAATAAGTATTGATGCTTTCCTGAGATTCTGACGTTGCGAATATTGTCTGTATTGATCAGGCAATATTCGCATTTTTAAACCTAATCCGAATAAATATCCGGTAATCCCTTATGAAACTCTGCAAATTTTTGATATTCTTGACGATGATTTTGGCAAGCGGATGTGCTTCCCAGCAAGACGTGCTGATACTTCGGGATCGTATTATCGCATTGGAACAGCGGAATATGGACTTGCAGCAGCGCAGCGCTGCTTCTGAAAAGGAAAAAGAGCATATTCGTTCCAAATTGGAAGAAAAGGATATGACTTTCAGAAGTCAGTCTGCCGGACTTCAGGCAAGTCTCGATAAAATCAACAGCGATATTCAGAGCATGGGTGGAAAAATCGATGAAACTGCTTATGCGATCAATCAGCGAATCAATGCAATAGAAGAAACCGAAAGACGGAAAGAAGAGCGGCTTGCCCGGATAGAACAGCGTCTCAATCTGGGTGGTGATACTGCCAGACCTTCCTCTCCGCCATTGCCGGGCGAGGGGGGCGATAGCACAACACCTCCGCCGTCCGCATCAAGACCTTCTGTGCCGCCGACAGGCAGACCCACCGCGTCTGCTGTGCCGGATAAAAGCACCTTGTCCGAAGAAGAGTTGTACAATTTTTCCAAAGAAGCTCTGGACAAAGGCGATTATGATGCTGCACGGGACGGATTTCAGAAACTGTTGAAATCGTATCCCAGATCCAAATGGGCAGATAGCGCGCAGTTCTGGATCGGAGACAGTTATTATCGCCAGAAATGGTATGAAAAAGCGATTCTGGAATATCAGACGGTTATTGAGAAATATCCCAAAGGCAACAAGGTCAAATCCGCATTGCTGAAGCAGGGCTTGTCATTTTTGGAAATCGGGGATAAGGCAAACGGTCGTCTGATTTTGCAGGAACTGATTCAGAAATTTCCCAATTCCGATGAAGCCCGTGCTGCCAAGCAGAAACTGAAATAAGATGCCCAAAATTATCGGCACAGACCCCGGACTTGCCGAAACAGGCATCGGAATTGTCAGAGGAAAAGGGCTGAATGTCGAAGGATATGCTTTCGGAACCATCAAAACCATGGCGGAGTTATGCTTGCCCGCGCGTCTGGAGCGGATTTATTCGCAGATCTCGCAGGTTCTGAAGGATGAAAGCCCTGATCTGATGGTTGTTGAAGATATTTTTTCGCTTCAGAAATACCCGAAATCTGGGATCATGCTGGGAAAAGTAACCGGGGTAATCCTGCTGGCAGGATGGCAGGCAGATGTGCCGGTTACTCAGGTACCGGTGCGCGAGGCAAAACAGATTCTGACCGGAAACGGAAATGCCACAAAATCTCAGTTGGAAAAAGCAGTTCGCCATGTATTGCAGTCAGAAATCCCCATCAACCCCTCTCACGCGTCTGATGCACTTGCACTTGCACTGATCGGACTGTTCCGGTATTTCCGATGATTGGTTATCTTGAAGGCAAATTATTGAAAAAAGACGAAGATCGCGTTCTTCTGCTAGTCAGTCATGTGGGCTACGAAGTGATGCTGCCTGCCATTGTCATGGAAGGACTGGGAGATAAATCTGTCGGAGATGAGATATCTTTGTATATTTATTATCATCAGACCGAACGCCAGCCGGTTCCGGTGCTGATTGGATTTCATCTTGAATCTGAAAAAGAGTTTTTCCAAGATTTTATCGCGGTGGAAGATATCGGTCCGCTCAAAGCAGTCAAAGCACTTCATCTTCCTGTCAGTGAGATTGCAGCAGCCATCGAGTCTCAGGATATTGCCCTGCTGAAACGCTTAAAAGGCATCGGAGACAGAACTGCCAAAAAAATTATCGCAACTCTCGGCGGTAAAATGGCAAAATTTATCCCGCCCGAAACATCCTCCGAATCCAAGTCTTCCGCGATCAGCCGAAAATTTTCTGATCCGGTATTTGAGGTGCTGACTTCCCAACTGGGTTATAAAGCGTCTGATGCCAAACAGATGATCGAAGAAGCTCTGAAGCGCAAGCCGGATATCGCCAGTTCGGAGGAACTGTTCGATGAAATCTATCGTGGAAAATAAGGTAGCGATTTCAAAGGAATATTCATTGTTCTTCCAATATCTTCGATCAGTTTCCGCGCGTCTGCAAAATCGTAATCCGTGATATATTTTTCCAGACGGACATACTGCTCTTCCATCCCCGCTCCGATCATATCCTGTCTGATAAACTCCACATTGTCCGCAGCACGAATATCTCTTTTTTTCAGGAAATTCCATAGCTTGAAAATATGATACCGGATATCTCTGCCAGATGCTTCGGATATATGCGGATAATCCGTTTGTACATCACTGATTTCATGGATATTATAAGGAGCAATAGCTTTCAGCGTTACGGATTTTCTATGGCTGTCCCCGATGCTGAAATCCGCGGTAACCACAAATGTGCTGCCCTTTCCGGGTTCACTTTCCACAGTAATATCCCCGCTCATCAGGGTGATCATTTTTTTGCAGATTGCCAATCCCAATCCCATGCCTTTGAATTTCCGGGACAAAGAACTGTCCGCCTGAGTGAACGGGTTGAATAAGGTGGAAAGTTTTTCCTGAGCGATTCCGATCCCTGTGTCCCGAATGGAAAAACAAAGCGTGATCTGATCCGCGATTCTGTTTTTCAGTCCGACATCAATGCCGATTGATCCTTTTTCTGTAAATTTCAGAGCATTATCTATCAGATGAAGCAGAATCTGCCGCAATCGCAACGGATCGCCTTTCAGACATCTGGGCAGGTCTTCGGCAACCGATGCGGAAAATTCAAGCCCTTTTTCGGATGCCTGTTTTCGGACGCGGTTGAACAGGGCATTCAGGACATCGTTGAGATTGAAATCAATGGTTCTGATTTCCGATTTTCCGGCTTCGAGTTTCGAAAAATCGAGTATATCATTGATGATCCTCAGCAGAGAACGCGCTGAATTATAAATTTTGCTCAGATAATCCCGATGCTTGTATCCCATTTCACTTTGCAGCAGCAGATGGCTCAGTCCCATGATCGCATTGATGGGAGTTCGGATTTCATGGCTCATATTCGCGAAAAATATGCTCTTGGCTTTGCTGGCAGATTCCGCTTCTTCACGAGCCAGATGAGTTTCCCGAAGCGCTTCTTCAAGATATTCTTTTGCCTGCTTGAGCTCGGATTCGATTTTCTGACGCTCTGTGATCTCAATCTGAAGCATTTGATTGGTATGACGCAGTTCGGATGTGCGTTCCACTACCATTTCTTCCAGATGTTCCTGATGTTTTTTCAACTGCTCTTCTGCCTGCTTCTGCTCGGTAATATCTATCAGAGATCCTTCATAGCGAAATTCTTCCTCCGCTTTGCTGCGAATCAGCCGGACAGACAATGCGCCTGTGATGATACTGCCATCTTTCCGATAAAATTGGGTCTCGAATCGTCTGACACTCTGATGCTGGTGAAGCAGAATATCCAGAGCGTTACGATCTTCGGGGCAGGCAAACAACTGATCGAAAATGTTCGTAACCGACGCGATCATCTCCGTAGGGGAATCATAGCCGAATATCCGGGCAAAAGAAGGATTTACATTCAGAAATCTTCCCTGCGGAGTACTTTGAAATATTCCTTCGATGGCATTTTCGAAAATGCTCCGGTATCGCTTTTCGGCAGTTTTTAACTCTCTGATCTGCGTTCTGATCTGCTCTCCCATTTTCCGGAGCAGAGCCACAAAGGGATAAAATTCCGTATAGGGAATATCGGAAACATCATAGTTACCAGAGGTGTATGAATCCACGATCTGATTAAGAAAACGAAGCGGCTCCTGTAAAAATATTCTGAGCAGCAATCCGGTCAGTACAATCAGCGATAACAATACCACACTGATCGTGATGAGAGAGGAACGAAGAATCTGCCATATCATTTTTTTGTAGTACTGATGGGACAGAGATATTTCGATGTCTCCGGCATGTTTTCCGTTATGAAACACGGTTTTTTCCCGCCGCAATGCTGCATCATGCGTTTTTTGCTGAAACATGAACAGATTTCTACCTTGGCTATCGGATATTCTGATACGGACAATTAGCTCATCTTTGGACAAACTTTCTCCAATCCGTCTGATAGTCGGCTGATCCACATACCACAAGGCATATTGAAGGCTGCTTTCGAGAAAACCGATATACTCGTCTGCTTTGCTTTCGAGTTGCATTTCGGCTTTGCGGGACGCATTGAGATAATTGAAGGTGATCTCGACAGCCGATACCGCGATAACCGCAATCATCAGGCTTACGGTGAGATTCCATGACATGGAGGATTTATAGGGTTTATCCGTCATTATGTGATCAATCTCTTATCCCTCCTTGCCATCTGCTGCCATTTCCGCAAGTTGTTCTCTGAAAATTTTGGAATTGTGCCGAATATCTACCGGAAAAGATTTGTGAAACATGACGGTTCGGATATCTTTGGTCAGTTCGTGATTGGCTGCCATATTCAGAATTTCCTGTCGCATCTGCTCTCTGTCCGCATCCGGGTTTTCAAGCTCGATCCAGATCACGGGTTTCTGACTCGGACGATTGCCCACGCCGACCAGAGCGCTTCTGGCGACTCCCGGATACTGATTGAAAATCGCCTCGCACGGAATCGTAAAAAGCGTTCCGCTGTCAGTAACCACTCGATGGTTTTTGCGCCCGCAGAACCATACCCTGCCTTTGGTATCCCGCCATCCCAGATCGCCCATACGATGCCAGAACTGATTTCCGTCTTTGATTTTCGATAATGATGTATCTATCGGGCGTTCATAATATTCTCTGCTGACCACATCGCCTTTGACAACAATCTCTCCGGTTTCGCCGTTTTGCAGCAGCAGATCGTCCGACCATTGCTCTATCGCTTCATCGGTAATTCGGATGATCTGAACCTCGATACCTTTGACCGGACGCCCCACACATATTCCGTATCCCTGCTCGGTAAATTTGCGGGTTTCTTTCAAAATTTCTTTTGCGGTCAGAGATAATACCGGCATTGCCTCGGTAGCCCCGTAAGGCGTATGAATTTCCGCATTTGCCTCCAGCAGCGTCATAAATGCTTCCAATGTCGGAATCGAAGCCGGCGCGCCTGCAGAAATCACCCGTTTCAATGTGGGAAGTCTGATGCCCGCATCTCGACCGTAAAATCCCAGCCGTTTCAGCAGAGCCGGAGATGCAAACATATTGGTAATGCCCTGACTAAAAATCGCATCAATGAGTTTTTCCGGATCCGCATGAGCCGGACGCGTCGGATCCATATCCGGAATCACCGCTGTCATGCCCAACGCGGGATCGAATAAGGCAAACAATGGAAATGTCGGCAGATCAACATCATCGGTACGAATCCCGAAATGGCTTTTGATATAGCGAACCTGTGCATCGAACATGCCGTGCGTATAAATCGCACCTTTGGCAGGACCGGTGCTGCCGGTGGTAAAGAGAATTGCTGCCATTTCATTGGCATGGGTTTTTGCCACCTGATACGGCTGCCACGGAACCGAAAGAAACTGACTGATGGTGGGTCCGCCCCAGAACCATCGGGTTCCGACAGTGATATGATGTTTTACAGTAGTGAAATATTTCGGAAATACTTTTCGGACAACATGCGCCAGAGGAATGCCGATAAATGCTTCGGCTTTGCTTTCCTGAAGACAGGCAAGCATGCGTTTGATGCCCATGCCCGGATCCACGATCACCGGAACTGCGCCGACTTTGAACATGGCAAAGGTCAGCGCGAAAAATTCAAGACTCGGCTTGACCATCAGAATCGTCCGGGTTCCCCGCATAATGCCGGATGCCTCAAGCCCGTGAGCAATCATATCGGATTCCCGATC
Source organism: uncultured Desulfonema sp. (assembly GCA_964564775.1). Taxonomy (GTDB): domain Bacteria; phylum Desulfobacterota; class Desulfobacteria; order Desulfobacterales; family DYRC01; genus DYRC01. The sequence continues at coordinate 8,070 of CAZMDM010000539.1, forward strand.
CAACTGCTGAAAAGTCAGGTGTGTGTATGCCACCCGTCCGTTACTATCCCATCCTGCAGGATACACCACCGCGCGCTTGTACGGCTGAAGCTCTGCCATGCGCTTCAAGTGATTTGCCACATTGACCCAGGAATTTTCATCTGTTGTGTTCATAGCTTCAGGTGTTATGTGTAAAGTGTTAGGTGCAAAAATGCAAAATATTATGTGCGAGTCAGAAAATTCTGAATATTTCTTATCACATCATCAGGCTTATCCTCAAGTATATAATGCCCTGAATCTGAAAAACAATGCGTTTCGGCATCGGGAAAACGCTTCTGCCATTCTGTCAAATAGTCGGAATCAAATACAAAATCGTGTTTTCCCCATAAAATGAGCTTGGGGATATGTTTCAGGCGATGCAGATTTTCCTGCACGGAAAACACCAATTCATAACTCGGATCCCCGGGTTCAAGCGGAATATCCTGAACAAATTTCAAAGTTGCGATCCGATTCTTCGGAGAATTATACGGCGCGGTCAATCCGGCTTTCACATCTTCGGAAAGTCCTTTGTAAGACGCCATATACAAGGCAGCCCGTGAAAACAGATTCAAGCCCAGAACTGCCGGAGCCGCGAAATATTTCAGATTTCGGATCAGCCATAAACGGATCGGCAGTTTTTTTCCTTTCGGCGGAAAAAATGCAGCCGTATTCAGGATAATCATCCGGCGGATTCTTTCGGGATATTTCACCGCATAAGCAGAGCCGATCATGCCGCCCCAGTCATGCACAATCAGGGTGATATTGCTGACGATATTCAGATGTTCCAGCAAGATTTCGAGATCGCTGACTCTGGATCGTAGCAGATAATCATATCGCGTTATATCCGGCTTGTCCGATAATCCGCATCCGATATGATCCGGTACAATGGCTCGAAATTGCCCTGAAAATGCCTTGACCAATCTGCGATAATAAAACGACCATGTCGGATTGCCGTGAAGCATGAGCATCGGCGATCCCGAGCCCTCGTCAAGGTAATGATAGTTCAAGCCGTTGATTTCGAGATAATTCGACTTGAACGGATAAAGGGCTGTAAATGGAAATTTATCCAAGTTGTTGACTCTCTTTCCCCAAAACCCCGAAATAAATTTCAGGGCTGAAAGCTCAAGCCTGCTTAAGCGGGCTTCGGCTTATAGCCGGGCGATTTATCGCTCGGTTATATTGCCCTGAATCGCCGCAAATTTTTCCTGTCCGGGAATCATGGCTTCTTTTCCCGAAAATAACTGGTTTCTCAGATTCAGCCAGTCCTGAAGTTCGGCAATGCTCTGAGACAACTGATATCGCCCATCGGCAAATACGCCGTAATCTCCGCCCCCTGCCATAGCCGATGCGAACCGGATGGTATTGGCATAAAACAGCCATGTATTGCACCATTTGCGCTCGATAGCCTCGTCAAACGGACTTTCTCCCTGTTTGGGACCTTTGGCAAATCCGCGTTTCCAAATATCGTTCATGATCGAAGTCGCTACGGATACCGCCGCGTTGCTGTGGCGGATGCTGTTTTCATATCGCTGGCGATAGCCTTCGATCCAAGACTTGGCATGGCAGGATTGACATACCGCAGTCATGGTCTGAGCGCGCAATTTCTGCTCTGTCTCATGGATCAGATATTCACTTGCAAATCCGCCGTCAAAGTCAGTGGGCAGCGGCGCGCCGTCTTTATTTCGGATATTGCTCGTGTCTGCGGACTTTGGCTGCGGATGAGCATAAATCAGCCCGAAAATCCGCCATGATAGGCGATCACTCATGCGATGGGTTCTTTTCGCCACCACTTCGCCCTCGACATTGGTCAGAAGACTGATATGACAGGATGCACAGGTCGGCGCGGCAAAATCCTTGCCGACAGTCCAGGGAACCGATCTGAAATCCCATTCGCCATTCAGAGAATCGTACATCGTGCCGTGTTTGCTGGCAGAATATACTTTATATGACGGGACATCGGGTCCCGTATGACATTCTTTGCAGGTATAAGGTTTTCTGGCTTTTTCCATCGAGAAGGTATGACGGCTGTGGCAGGAAGAACACGCGCCTTTGCTGTTATCCGGGTTGACGCGTCCCACGCCGCCGTTGGGCCATCCGCTCAGTTTGGGAAACTCCATCTCTCCGACAATGGTTTCCCGCTTCTGCAAGCCTTTGACCTCGATTTTGGTGCCGTGACAATAAAAACAGCCTTCGCTGTGAGTCTGCTCATCCACATACTGATGAACCACTTTGCCCTCTTTTCGGACCATGTCGCCGGAAATATTGCGGTGCAAATCCTGATACAGGCTGTTGGATGCCAGATTGCCGTAGGCTTTGGACATGATATTCTGCTCATACTGCACCACTTCTTCGGTATGACAGACCGCGCAATCTTTGGGCGTAACCACGACATGAACTTTGTAGCCGTTATGTTTGAAGGTATCTGCATGAGCATCTGCATTCATGGTATGACATTCCGCACAGCCGACCGCATTGTTTGCCAAGCTCTCCGGCACGGATTTGGCAGAAACTTTCCGGGCTAATTCTTTGTTTTTCATCGCTGTTGCCGGAGTGAAAATCGCATGGCGGCTGTTTTTCCAATCCTCGACAATGCCGCCGTGAACAGAGGTATGGCAGTCAATACATTCCCGGCTTGCCTGACTGATTGAAATTTCAGCAGATACAGGCTGAACAGCAATCAGCAGAATTAAAATCACTCCCCTGACCCATCTTGAGAGGGGAAACGAAAAAATCATCGGTTTTCTCCTTTTTCCGGCAGAGGCGGTTTGTTGAAAAATTCCGCAATCTTTCGGAAAATCACTTTGATCGCATGCCACAGTTTGGGCAGAAGCCAGATCAGCAGCAGGATAAATACTATCAGCAGGGTAATAAATAATGCAGGAAATTTCAATGCCGCCCATAAGCCTGCGATCACGGCAATATCTTCCCCGACAGAAGCTGCCCAATTCGAAAACGGTTCGGGAGAAGTGTTGATCAGCACCCGCGAGCTGGATTTGAGCGCATGACTTCCCGCGCTTAAGCCCCCGCCGATGATGCCGGCACCGACAGCAATTGCGGGATTCATGCCTCCAAAAGCACTGGCAGCCAATATTGCTCCGGCAGGAATGCGGATAAAGGTATGCAGCACATCCCATCCCGTATCCACGCCCGGCATTTTATCGGCAACAAACTCGATCAGATACATGATTCCCGCAGCAACAATGACCATCGGGTGTGCCAATATCTGAAGCCCCGCAGGAAGCGCGATATTGCCGGTCGCGCCCAGAATGCCCAGCACCAAGATTGCGGCATACACATTGATGCCGCTTGCCCATGCCGCGCCCATTGACAGGGCGATACTGTTGCTAATCTGATTCAGATCATCCATGACACGCTCCTATACATGGTTTCTGAGTTTCAATTCCATCGGATGCGGATGCAGATAAACCTGCTCTTGCAGATACGGCTCCTGATATTTCCGAACATAATGATTCAACAGCGTTATCGGTACAATCAGAGGCAGATAATTGTTGTGATATTGTTCAATTACTTCCGCAAGCTCCTGTTTTTCATCCGAAGACAGATGCTTTTTGAAATATCCCATAATATGCTGAAGCACATTGACATGCTTTTTTATGGTGCATTTCAGTTTCAACGCGTCTGTCAGCAAGCCTTCGTACTGATCGAAAAGATCGTTTATCCGGGTCTTTTTTCCTTCCGCAACCAGCTTGCCCATCTGCCGATAATGACTCGGGCTGTGCGCCATAATCAGAAGCTTATGTATGGTATGAAATCTGATCAGAGACGCCATGGTTTTTTCAGACAGCGTTTCTCGCCATCGCCCGAGCGTAAAGATGCGCTCGATAAAATTTTCCCTCAGATCGGGATCATTGAGCCTGCCTTCATCTTCCACCGGAAGTCTCGGAAAATGCGCCATGAACATTCGTGCAAAAATGCCGACTCCGACCTTGCGCGGCATTCCTTTGTCATCATAGACTTTGACGCGCTCCATGCCGCTGCTGGGCGAATTGCTTTTGAAAATAAAGCCGTATAACTCTTCGGATTCGAGTTCTTTTACCCGGCGTTCTGCCCATCGGAGCATTTTTTCGGTATAATCGCTAGCTGTTGTGTTGCCGATCAGCTTGGGACATGCCGGATCACCGACAAGTCTCATACTTTCTCTCGGAACACTCATGCCGCATTCCACCTCGGGACATACCGGAACATAGTCAGCATATTGCGACAGCGTATTCACCAGAAACTGATCTTTTTTATGGCTGCCGTCATAGCGGACATTATCACCCAGCAGACATCTGCTGATACCGAGTCTGATCTTATTCATCGTATAATACAGCGCTCCGAAATATCTCAAACCCCGAAATAAATTTCGGGGCTAGAAGCTCAAGCCCTCTGAAGCGGGCTAGCTGGCTTCAGCCTGCTTCAACTCACATAGTTTTATTTACTTACCCACGAATTTGGTATTGACAAACTGTCCTTTTTGGATAGTGCCATTCGGACAGACCAGCGTTCCCTGTCCGTGCGCCTCATCATTGACAAACTGACCCGTATAAACGGTTCCGTCAGAATAGCTTAGTTTTCCATAGCCTTCGGCTTTGCCATTGGCGAAATCCCCTTCATAAATTCTGCCATCGGGATAGGTCATTTTCCCTTTGCCATGGGGCTGATTGTTCTGAAATTGTCCCACATACAGCCCGCCGTCCGCATACCGCAGTGTTCCCTTACCATGAAAATCGCAATCTCTGAACTCGCCTTCGTATCTGGCGCCGTTGGCACAGATGAATACACCGTAGCCGTTGAATTTATTGTTTTCGAAATTGCCTTCGTACCGGCTGCCGTCAGGATAAGTCAGCGTGCCTTTGCCGCTCATTTTGCTGTTGCCGAAATTTCCCACATAGCGCTTGCCGTCAGGATAGGTTTTGGTTCCCTGCCCCGTCATCTTACCATTGACAAAAGTGCCTTCGTAAATCACACCTTTGCAGTCCATTTTGCCGGGACCATTCACGCAATCTCCCTGAATGCACACTGCCAGCGCATTTCCCGAAAATGCCATCATCAGAACAATTATCAATGTTATCAGCCGTTTCATGCTTTTCTCCCTGATCTGATATTACGAACTAAATCACCGCATATTCCCGCCAATTTCGGACAGCTTCTGCTGGAGCAGGGTCCGAAATATATTCTTTCAGAAATTCATACACCTTTATATCGGTTCCGTAAAGTCCGTTGATCGCCGATTTTGCCTCTTCTTTGCTTATCAGAGACTTGGATACCAGAAACCGAAGCCACGCGGGAATCAGTTCGAAGGTGGCTGCCATAGGATATTGCGGAGATTCGAGGTCTTTGAAATATCGCTCCAGACTCGGACGATCCGGGCAGAGAAGATGCGGGGATGTATTGAGCTTATCGGATTTTTTGAATATTTTCATCTGGCGATCCCGAATATACAGATACAGATGCTCCTGCGCCAACTGTGCCTTGGAATACGGAACATTTTCAATTCGGCGCAGATATCCGGGAAATTCGGTCATCAGATCGAATAAATTCTGCTGGGCAATCTGATGTCCGTTTGCTTTCAGACGCAGCAGTGTGAAGTCGAAATCGCTGCCAGACCATATTTTGGGATTTTTTCCCACCAGTCTGTCAATAAACTGCCGAATCTGATCGGGATCGAGTTCATCGCTGAAAAATGACAGCTTTCCGAGCAGTTCCGGGTCATCCGCTTTGGGAGACGGATGCGTATCCGCATACTCGAAGATCACCCAATCCATTGCCTGTCCCTGAAATTCGTCAATAGCCCAGTCAAATAAATCTTTGGAATTTTTAATATCATTCCACGCTTTGGCAGCTATCCGGTTCAGAATCGACAACTGTCCGTAAGAGGCGAGCTGATCGAAAATATCGTCAAAAATATCCAGATTGTCAGGAGCATATTTCGCCATTTCTTCGGCAAGCATCAATGCCTTATCCCAGCGCTTTGCCACAACCGCGTTGGTGATTTTCCACTCAATACAATATGCCCGTTCTTTGGCATAAATATCCGGTTTTACAGCGTTCAGCCTATCAATCAGCGCATCGAATCTGTCCCGATCATTTCTTTCCGCAGACTCCAGAAACAGGGCATCCAGCATTTCGAATGCCATGTCGTTATCCATAATACCCTCGTCAAGACTTTGATAAAAAAGACGTATCTGGGTTTCATAGTCTGAGGATTCGAATTGTTTCAGGCGTGCTTCGATGGTATTTTTGTCGGATTGCCGAATGACGTGCTGATCCGATTCTTTCAACAGGCAACATTTTTTATATTTTTTGCCGGAGCCGCAGGGACACGGTTCATTGCGACCGACTTTTCTGGTATGATTCACAGTATGCTCCTTTCCGAGAAAGCTGAAGCCTAATTTGCTATTTTTTATTCCAAACTGTCAAGGAAAAACAGAAAGTACAATTTTTTATCGTTAAACTTTTAACTTCCTTCTTTAGTCTTTTTCATGTAACCGTTCACCGTCAGCGTGGTCTGAATCTGTTCTTCGGGTTTGGTTCGGACAACGCGTACCGACATCTCGGCAACTTTCAGAATTTTCGGAGATGATTCGATTTCGTATAGAAAATCTTTCAACTGGCGGGTATTCGACATCAGGGTCAGTTGAATGGGCAATTTCAGATAGTCTTTATTATCGGCATCTTCTGCTTTCAATACCCGAACCGCACTGACTTCTGAGTGGCTTTTTTCGGCAATTTTGCTGATGATATTCTGAATATCCGCAGACGCGAGCGCAGGCGTATCTCCCGAAGACAATCCGGCTTCAGCCTGTTTTAGTTGTTCTTGTAACGTTGCCAGTTCTGCTTCGAGAGCAGGTTTCTGAGCAGTAATTTCCCGATATTTGCCAAGTTTTTCCTGCTTGAGTGCAATATCGTCCTGAGGCAGAACTCCGTTTTCCGGCATCAGACGATACACCAGTCCGATCAGCAGCAGCACAGCGCCCACAATCAGAATGTATTTCCGTTCTTTTGTCATGATTTACTCCGGTTTCAATCCCATCAGAAATCGTTCTTTGCCCTCCCGCTCTTTGGTGATGCCGGATAAAAAGCCGACATCTTTGAACACCGGCGAGGCTTCCAATATCGGAACCAATTCTGAAGCTGAATCCGCGATACCTTCGATCTGCAATCCTTTATCCGACAAGGTGAATTGCTGAATCCACACGGTATCGGGAATTTTTTTGCTCATTTCCGCAAGCATATCCAGGACAGAGGGGCGGCTGTTCTGTAACTGATTCAGATAAACTATTTTTTTTTCAATCGACTCGGCTTCGGCACGGATACGGTCAACCTCGCCGACTTCTTTCATAAATTTCTGAATCTGCATGTTCAGTTCGTTCCGGATCAGTTTATAACGGACTGCCCGGCTTGTACCCCAGCCGACTCCTGACAGCAGAGCGAGAGCCAGCAGAACAAACATCGTATAATATGCGGTTTTGCCCTGTTTTTTTCTGCGATCCGCAGGAAGAAAATTTAATCCGATTGCAGGCTGAGTCAATCCTTTCACTGCCAGTCCGAATGCCGGGATCAGAGGTTTGGGGATATCAATATCCTGAGGCAATTCGACAGATTCCCCTTTATGCAGGCGATACAGCCAATCCCATATCATTTCCTGATTTTTCGGTTTGATATGATAGGCAAAACAATTGGCAGTCGCAGACGAACACGGCTCGATTCCCGATATGGGAATTTCAAGGCGATCTGCCAATTCCGAATACGGAGCCAGAGCGCTCTTTCGGATCACTGCCAGCAAAACCCGGATAGTGTTGTTTTCTTTATCCTCAGCCATGATATGAGCATCGAAAGCAATCTGATCCGCAGAAATCGGAATGAATTTTTCCATTTCATAACTTAGCGTATCTCGCAGATTTTCCCTGGCTGCCATCGGAAATCGGACTTCCCGTATCATCGTAAATTCATTAGGGATTCCGATAAATATATCCGCGGATCCGAGAGTATGGGTTCGGATAAATTCCCGAATCAGATACACAATCTCATCCGACTGATCTCCGAGGGATTTCGCCTTTTCAAGAGGATGTGTTTCTTCGGCAGCGATTCTGATGCCTTTCAAAGAGGTTTTAAGGTGGATCAGAGACAGCCTGCTGCTGCTGATCCCGATTCCCACGCTGTTTTGAAATATCATGTCTGTTTATCCGTTTGTCTGTACTGACAGCCCTGTGTCATACATGCCAGAAACGTTCCGTCTTTTTTTGTGCTTTTCTCAAGCAGAAATTTCGCACTGCACTCGGGACATTGCTGATTCACCGGCTTGTCCCATATTGCAAAATCACAGTCGGGATAGCGATTGCATCCGTAAAATATTTTGCCGCGCTTGGAAGTTTTCTGAACGATTTCGCCTCTACATCCGTCTTTGGGGCAGGCAATGCCTACTGCTTGATTCTGTCCGTTGGCTGCGTTCAGAGATTGGGTATTTTTGCAGTCGGGATATCCGGTACAGGCTAAAAATTTTCCGAATTTGCCCGGCTTGAGAACCATCGGTTTTCCGCATTTGTCGCAGACTTTATCGGTCATTTCCTCGGGTTCCGGCTCAATGATCCGAATCTTTCCCTCCTCATCCCGCTCGTAATTGCGGGTATAAGAGCAGTCCGGGTATCCGCTGCACGCGAGAAAATGTCCGTTTTTGCCGAGCTTAATATGCAGAACCTTCTGACATTGTGGACAAATCAGTTCGGTCGGAAGCCCCACGCCCTTCATACTTTGCATCTGCTCCGAAGCTGTATCCAATTCCCGCTTGAACGGTGGATAAAACTGATTCAGCACGCCTATATAATCCGCTTCGGCAGATTCCACGCGATCCAGATTATCTTCCATTTTTGCGGTAAATTCAATATCCATGATGTCGGGAAAGCTTTGCACCATCAGATCATTGACGATCATCCCAAGCTCGCTGGGTCTGAAATAGCCTTTGTTCAGAACCACATAGCCTTTTTCCCGAATCGTGGAAAGAATTGCCGCATAAGTGCTGGGTCTTCCGATGCCGTTTTCCTCGAGTTCTTTGACCAACGACGCTTCTGAAAACCGCGGGGGCGGCATGGTAAAATGCTGTTTGGAATCGAGCTTGTTCAGCTTTAGCATCATGCCTTCCGAAAGCTCCGGCAGCCGCTCTTCCCGATTCTGCTCGCTTTCATCTTCGGACATATATAATGCCATGAATCCCGGAAACTTAACAACAGAGCCGCTCGCGCCGAACCCGTAATTTCCGATGGTAATGCTCACGGATGTCTGATCAACCAATGCCTGCTGCATCTGAGACGCGACAAATCGCTGCCAGATCAGACGATACAATGCCAACTGATCCGGGGATAGATACGGCGCAAGATCCTCCGGTGTATATCTGACCGAGGTGGGACGGATTGCCTCGTGCGCGTCCTGAACCTTTTTGGTATTTTTGAAAAATCGGGGCTTATCCATGCTGTAATTTTTGCCGTATTTTTCCCGAATCACCTGAATCGCCTCTTCCGCGGCCTCTTGAGCAATGCGCGTGGAATCGGTTCGCATATAGGTAATCAAGCCTGTCGGCTCCCCGTTAATCTCAACCCCTTCGTATAACTGCTGCGCGATCATCATGGTGATTTTGGCAGAAAATTTCAGCTTCCGAATCGCTTCCTGCTGCAACTTGCTGGTGGTGAACGGCGGAGCTGGATTGCGCCGAACCATTTTTCTAGCAATCGTGTCAATCACAGCGTCTTTACCAGCTAATTCTTTGAGAATTGTTTTTGCCGAAGCCTCATTCGGAATCTGAAGTTTTTTGCCGTTCTTTTTGACAAGTTTTGCTGAAAACGCAGGAGGAGAATCACTTTCCAGATATGCGGTAATACTCCAATATTCTTCAGGTTTGAATGCCTGAATCGCTCGCTCGCGTTCGCTGATGATTCTCACTGCCACAGACTGAACCCGTCCCGCGCTCAGTCCCATTTTGACTTTTTTCCACAACAGCGGCGAAATCTGATAACCCACCAATCTGTCTAGCGTGCGCCGCGCCTGCTGCGCTTCGAATTTGTACGGATTCAACTCCTGCGGCTTTGACATGGCTTCTCGAATCGCAGGTCCGGTCAGTTCGTGGAACAATACCCGATGAAACTTTCTTCCTTTTTTCTTCAAGATTTCAGAAGTATGCCACGCGATTGCTTCGCCTTCGCGGTCAGGGTCGGGCGCAAGATAGATATCTTCCGCATCACCCGCAGCTTTTTTTAATTCGCTGATAACCTTCTGCTTTCCAGGAATCAGTCCGTATTCGGGCTTGAAATCATGTTCAATATCAATGCCGATTTCCTTTTCCGGCAGGTCCTTGATATGACCGACCGTAGCCGCAACATTATAGTTTTCACCAAGATATTTTTTAATGGTTCTGACTTTTGTGGGAGATTCGACAACAACTAACGGTTTGCTCACAACTTACCCTTTTACAATCAAAAAATTATGTTCATTCATATCGGCATGGATAGAGTATCTCAATTTTTTTCCTGCCATTCGATGTCATGTTATAATACTGATACAGCCTGCTGAAATTTTCAAGAGCTATTTTCTTTTTTCATCATCCCGGAAATGAATTTCCGGGCTATTATGCGCCGTCCTTACAGGACTATGAAGTCTGTCCCGTATATCTTATCCATCACGGTTAGATCTGACTATCTCCGCTGATCGTAACGCCGGATCTCCGCGGATAATTTATCAGGGGGATCAGAACCGTGTCGCTCATTATCTCCTCCTTGTTTTTAAATCGGAAAACCTTATCATAATTTAGATTCACATTGCATCCGACCGATTCGAGTATGATTTCAGGATGTAATTCTGATATGCCGATGTTATGCGAAAAGGGATAAATTTGCAACCGAAAATCGGGGAAGCAGCTATTTCGGGAAATGCCCGAACCGCTTTCATTGCATAATGATGCGATCTTATCGGATTTGAAAAAATATTTTCACAAGGGTTGACAAGTATTTTCATGCGATTATACTGTAAGAGATTCAGAAAAATATTGACTTTTAAATTCTGATGGAATCACAAACCATACATATATGGATACCCTTCATTGTTTTGACAATGCACAGCTTAACATTATCAGCAACACCGCTGTTATGGCTGAAGATTTGGTCAGCAATGCGTATAAAATGTCAGCAGGTGAGTGGCGCAGGCTGAACTACGATATCAGAACATTGGCGGAATTGTCGGATCACGAAATTGTGTTCGGACCTTACGCTCAGGTGGTTCGATATGCTGCAAAACCCGAAAATGCCGCGCTGAGTTCCAAAACCTACGATTTTTATAAAATCTGCGTTCAGGATCACGCTATTTTGGCTTTGACAGAGGAATATCCTGAAATCAAACTGATTCCGTTAAGCCTTTATGTGATTACCCATGAACTGATCCATGTGGTCAGATTCTGCAAATTTCTTCAGCAGTTCGATGCGTCTGCCGAAGAAAAGCTTGCCGAAGAAAAGCGGGTGTATGATAAAACTCTTGAAATCCTGAAAAATGTCCGTATAGACGGGCTTGATGCCGTGTTTCAAAAAATCCTTCCGCCCTGTCTTGACAAGATTGAAACATGAGATTATGTTTATCTACAAATTTTCGGGGCGTATTGATTGTGTAATGATTTTAAGTGTAATATATGAAATTTGAATGGGATGAAGATAAACGCCGCATCAATTTGGAACGACACGGATTGGATTTTGAAGATGCGGAAGAGCTTTTTACAGATGATGCCTTTTTTATAGAAGATAAGCGGAAAGATTACGGAGAGATCAGATATATTTTGTACGGCTATTTGTACAGCCGTTTGGTGATAGTGGTATTTACAAAGCGGGATGAAAATATAAGAATTATATCCATGCGAAAAGCAAATAAAAGAGAGCAAAATGCCGATAAAAAGCGACTTACAGAGAATAGACCGGATGTCGGATGAAGATATTGATTACTCCGATATTCCTCCGTTGACAGATGAGCAGTTGGCAGCTATGAGACCTTTGCGTGAACTGTTACCTGAAGTTGCTCGGAAAAAAAGAGCTAACAGTAGGGTGAAGGTGTTGCACAATCCCAAACCTTCACTCAGAAGAATATCTCTGCGTATGCCGGAGAGCATGTTATCGGAACTGAAAGTTCTGGCAAACAAATGGGATGTATCCTATCAATCGCTGATGAAAATTTTTTTAGCCGAGCGGATTGATCAGGAGTTGCGAAATACAACGCTTCATAACTCATAAAAAAATCAACAGGAGGTTTTTGTTTTATGCCGATTTACGAATACGAATGTGTGCAGTGTGGCAAAGTCGAGGAAGCGGTTCAGAAAGTATCCGATGCGCCGCTGACAACTTGCAAACATTGTTCGGGAGAACTTCACAAACTCATTTCCCACAGCAGCTTTCATCTGAAAGGAACAGGCTGGTATGTAACCGATTATGCCAGCAAACATTCCGGTTCTTCCGATGCAGGTGCAGGCAGCGATAACAAAAAAGATTCTAGCGCGGATACTTCTGCCAAAAGCGCTGAAAAAACTTCATAACTCATATCCGAAACCGTTGATGTAATGATGAATCGCCGATAAAAGCGTTAGCATACCGAAAATTCGGTGTTGATAGC